>JAQWIX010000034.1 GCA_029248675.1 Pseudomonadales bacterium
TACACCGAGCCGGTACTGCATGCGCGTCGGCGAGAAGCTAAGGCTAAATTTGGCGGCTAGTGTTTGAACATCAGGCTGGAGATACGGGTATGACGAGTCTGGAAGGAAAAAGCGCCTTAGTCACTGGCGCCGGCCGGGGCATTGGCGAGGCAACAGCCAGAAAGCTGGCCAGCTGTGGTGCACGGGTTCTGGTCAACGACCTAGATGGTGAAGAGGCGGAAGCGGTCGCGGCTTCCATTCCCGGAGCCGTGGCGTTTCAAGCCGACCTGACAGATCCTGCCGCGGCTGACCAAATCGTAGGAGAGGCATTAGCGAAATTCGGCGGCCTAGACATTGTGGTGAACAACGCCGGTTATATTTGGCACAGCGCCATCCACAATATGAGCGATGAGCAGTGGGACGCCATGTTGGACATTCATGCTAGCGCCCAGTTTCGGATATTGCGCGCCTACGGCCGTTGGCTTCGACAAAATGCCGGGCCTGAATCTCCCACGCGCAAGGTGGTGAACATCTCCTCCACCATGGGCGTGCACGGTGGCGCCACGCAGCTCGCGTATTCGGCGGGTAAGGCCGCAGTGGTGGGTATAACCAAAACTTTGGCCAAGGAATGGGGGCGCTTCAATGTCACCGTCAACGCCGTCGCCTTTGGCGCCATTGAAACCCGGCTGACCAGCCCCTACGACACGGAACCCAACATTTCTGTTGTGAAAGGCCAACCTCGTAAAGTGGGTTTGAGTCACGAACAAATTGCCATGGCCAAACAGGCGTCACCGCTGGGTCGTATGGGCACACCCGAGGACGCGGCGAATTCGATCTATTTGATGTGCGCCCCGGAGTCTGACTGGATCACCGGCGAGGTAATCCTCGCCAGCGGCGGTGTCCGTTCCTGATACAGCGGTGATACCAGCTCAGTGGTCCTGGGGCTGGCTTACCCCGCTGGGAATACGAATGTTGTCCACCATGGCTAACACATGATCCGGTGCCGGCGCCGTGCATCGGGAAATGACGATGGCCAGGGTAAAGTTGATTACCGCCCCAACGGTGCCAATGCCTTCCGGTGAAATACCCAGTAGCCAATAGTCGGCGCTGTTAGTCTCCGGCGCGACAAATTTGAAGTAAGCAATGTAGACAAGGCTAAAAATCAAGCCAGCGAGCATGCCGGTTATGGCACCCTCCCGATTCATACGTTTATCGAAGATGCCCAGTAAAATGGCCGGGAACAAGGATGCGGCGGCCAAACCAAAGGCGAAGGCCACCACCTGGGCCACGAATCCGGGTGGGTCGATACCGAGATAACCCGCGATGCCAATGGCGGTTACTGCAGCCAGTCGGGCAGCAAACAGTTCTTGTTTGTCCGTTAAGCCGCGGGCAAACGTCTTTTTCAGTAAATCGTGGGATACCGAGGTTGAGATCACCAGCAACAGTCCAGCGGCAGTGGAAAGGGCCGCTGCCAAACTACCAGCGGCAACCAGGGCGATAACCCAGTCGGGCAGGGCGGCGATCTCCGGATTCGCGAGCACCATAATGTCGCGGTCCACATAGACCTCATTATCGCTTGAGGTTGGCGTGTTCAATACATCTCGGGAGCCATCGGCGCGGCGCTCTGGTCCGAAGGTTGGTTTGCCCTCAAAGGGCGCGCCGGGATGGTATTGAATTCGACCGTCTTGATTTTTGTCTTCCCAGCCGATCAAACCGATGTTTTCCCAGCTTTTAAACCAGCTGGCCACATCGCTGTATTGGGTGTTGTGCACCGTGTCTACAAAATTGAGTCGGGCGAAGGCACCTACTGCCGGGGCAGTGGTGTACAGCAGGGCAATGAAGATCAGCGCGTAGCCGGCAGATTTGCGGGCATCAGAGACCTTGGGCACAGTGAAGAAACGCACGATGACATGTGGCAGACCGGCGGTGCCAATCATTAGGGCCATGGTGATGGCGAAGACGTCGATGGTGCTTTTCGCTCCTTGGGTATAGGCGGCAAAGCCGAGTTCGGTCAGGGTTTGATCCAGCTTGTCCAGCACCGAAAGCCCTGAACCATCCGCCACTTCAGCACCTAGCCCGATCTGCGGAATCGGAATGCCCGTGATCAGCATAGAGATGAAAATCGCCGGCACCAGATAGGCAAAAATCAGCACGCAATATTGGGCTACTTGGGTATAGGTAATGCCCTTCATGCCGCCGAGTACCGCGTACATGAACACGATGGCCATGCCAACGACGACGCCCCAGAAAATGGGAATGTTCAGAAATTGGGAAAAAACGATGCCCACGCCACGCATTTGGCCTGCCACGTAGGTAAAGGAAATAAGAATTAGGCAGATCACTGCGACGACCCGAGCGGTTGTAGAGTAGTAGCGCGTGCCAATGAAATCCGGCACCGTGAACTGACCAAACTTTCGTAAGTACGGGGCCAACAGCAGGGCGAGGATAACGTAGCCTCCGGTCCAGCCCATGAGGTAGACCGCGCCGTCATAGCCCATGAAGGCGATGATGCCAGCCATGGAGATGAAAGAGGCCGCACTCATCCAATCTGCGGCGGTGGCCATGCCGTTAGCGATGGGGTGTACGCCGCCACCGGCCACGTAAAACTCCTTGGTGGAACCAGCCCGGGACCAGATGGCGATGCCGATGTATAAGCTAAAGGACAGGGCGACAAACAGATAAGTCAAAGATTGAGCGTCCATGCTACGACTGCTCCTCGGAGGAATCGTCCTCATCCGACACGCCGTACTTTCTATCCAGCTTTTGCATCAAATGGATGTAAACGAAGATTAAGGCCACGAATACGTAAATGGCCCCCTGTTGGGCCCACCAAAATCCCAGCTTGAAGCCGAAAAAAGGAATCTGGTTGAGTTCTTCCACCAGTAAAATGCCAAAGCCAAACGATACGATAAACCAGATGCTCAGCAGCGCGCCGAGAATGCGTAAGTTAGCCTTCCAATAGCCATGGTTGTCTTGTTTCAAAACGGTCTCCCTCTCCGAAGGCAGATACTGCCCTATGCGTTGGCGGTATGACAGGTCTTGGTTGTCTCGCGAACACCGTATTAATCCACCCCCTCGCTAGTATCAGTGCAGCCAACCTTGTAGCCTCTGGGCTTGGTAATTTTTGGTGTAACCCATGTCCTCAGCCTTTGATCTGGATTTCCCCCGGGCACCCGTGCAACCAATTCGTCCTGCCGCCACGGTGATCGTTGTACGCGAAGCACCGAGCAGCTATGAGATTTTCATGTTGAAGCGAACCAGTAAGGCAAGCTTTGCGTCGGGAATGTACGTTTTCCCCGGCGGCCGAGTGGATCCGGACGATCACCTCCACGCTTACGACGCACATCGTCATGGGCCCACCGAAGGCCAGCAACCTCAGGTAGAAGCCTTGGGCGATGAGTGGCGGGGTTTTTGGATCGCCTGCATTCGTGAAACCTTTGAGGAGGCGGGTTTGATGCTGGCCTATACCCCTGAGGGCGAATTGATATCCTTTGCCGATCCCGCGGTACAAGCGCGTTTTGCCGGTTACCGAGACCCTCTGCACGACGGCACACTTTCACTGTTGGACATATGCCGGCAGGAAAACCTTAAGCTGGCTGTAGACCACATTCATTTCTACAACCGTTTCATTACGCCGCTGGGACGCCCGCGACGCTTCGATACCCGATTTTTTATTGCTGCAGCACCGGAAAGTCAGCGGGGCAGCCACGATGAACAAGAAACAGTCGACAGTATTTGGATCACGCCTCAAGAAGCGCTGGAACGCCATGCGGCAAAAGAGTTTGATTTGATGAACGTGACGCGAATCCAACTTGAAGCCTTGGCCGAATCTCCCGACAAAGCCTCACTGCTGTATATGTCTGTAAACAAGCAGCACTTCCAAACTCGACGCCCCGTGCTGCCCAAATAAACGCAACCACAGGTTTCGATATGGCACAGGAAGTAAGCATCGAGATTCGAGATTTCGATATTGAAAAAGATATGCTCTCGGTGCAGCGAATTTGGCGGGAAATCGGCTGGTCGGATAGTGAGAGGACCGATCAGGCAATGACCGCGTTCTTCGAAACGGGAACCACCAGTGTCGGCCTAGTCCATGACGAAGTAGAGTGCTCAGTGCAGGCTCAAACCGGCACTATGCGTCTGGATCATGAAGATCTACCCTTGTGCGTCATTGCCGCGGTTACCACCAGTCGGGTGGCTCGTGGGCTTTCCCTAGCTCAGCAGCTCACCGCACGGGAACTGGCCAAGGGCCAGCGACGTGGCGAGGCCGTGGCAGTGCTGGGCATGTTTGATCAGGGGTTTTATAACAAGTTGGGGTTTGGCACCGGTGCCTACATCAATGAGTTTCGCGTGGATCCGAATCAGTTTGATATCAGCCTAAAACCTCGGACGCCTCGGCGCTTGAGTGCCCACGACAGCGACGCAATGCTGGCATCGCTCATGGCTCGGCCGCCCCTGCATGGCAATGTGGTCATAAATCAAAGCCACTGTTTTAAAGCCGAATTGAGCATGGAAGAGGGGTTCGGTCTGGGCTTCTATGAAGGTGAACGGCTGACCCATTTTGTGTGGATGAAGCCCCAAGGCGAGCATGGACCTTATGAAGTCAAATGGTTGGGCTACGAAGACGGGCAGGGGCTTCTGGAAATACTCGCTCTGCTCAAATCCTTGGGGGATCAAGTGTATTCGATACACATGATGGAACCCCCACATGTTCAGCTTCAAAGCATGCTCAAGCGCCCTTTCCGAAGTCAGGCGGTTGCTGAAGAGGGTAAGTACGCCGCGGAGCAAAGCGCCTCGGCCTGGTATCAGCTTCGGGTTCTTGATGTCCCTGCCTGTATCAACGCCCTTAGCTACAAGGGTCCGGACTTAGCCTTTCGGTTAAATGTGGAAGATCCCGTCGATGGGATACTGGCCGGCGACGGTAGCTGGCGGCCAGTGGGAGGCAGTTTTGATGTAGCCCTTGGGCAGCAGGCTTCTGTGAATGTCGCCAAAAACGAAACTTTGCCCGCCCTGACCTGCAGCATTAACACCCTGAGTCGGCTGATTTGGGGCGTAGCGCCAGCGAGCAGCTTGGCCATCTCCGATGGTTTGCAGGCACCGATCTCTTTGTTGACAGCGCTGGATGGGGTATTTACCCCCAACCCTAAGCCGGGTTGGAACTTTTAGTGCCCACGGCAATGGAGCTTTCCAAACGATGTTAGTGGCTGAACCCCAGGTTTTACAGACGTTGGGTTGGAACGAGTATTTCGTCGCTCAGCTGCCTATGATCAAAGAGACCTTGGCCCAAGGCGGTTCGACGGGTGCTCAAATCGCTCGGGTGACGGGTGTGGAGCGCACGGGACTTTCCATTGCGCCGCAGGGTGAGCTGCTATCGAATCAGGTGCCCATTAGCGGTCGGTGGTTTCGCGGTGACGAGTCCACCCGACCCACCATTGGTGATTGGGTAGTCGTCGACACCGAAACCGGTTCCTTAGTGCAAATGCTTGAGCGGCGGAGTCTTATCCAGCGCATTAACCCTTTGGGTGCCCTGCAGCTAATTGCTGCCAACGTAGATACGGCTTTGATCGTGTCTTCTTGTAATGCCGATTTTAGTCCTGAGCGGTTGGAGCGTTATCTGTCCGTGGTTATGGAGGCGGGCGTTAGTCCCGTACTGGTGTTAACCAAGGCCGATCTCAGCGGTGCGGTTTCAGAATACAAGGCAGTGTTGAATGAGCGGTTTCCTGACGTGCCGCACTTCTTCCTAAACGCGTTGGATCCAGCCGATGTCAGTGTCTTGGAGCCCTGGTGCGGCACAGGTCAGACCCTAGCGCTGCTGGGTTCCTCGGGTGTGGGCAAATCTACCCTGGTAAACACCTTGATAGGCGATGAAGTGCAGCTCACCGCGGCCATTCGTGAAGAAGACGCCAAGGGTCGCCATACAACGACAAGTCGCACTTTGCATCGGCTGCCCCAAGGCGGTGTGATTTTGGATAGCCCGGGGATGCGGGAGCTGCAGCTGGCTGAGGCCGAGGAGGGCTTGGATCAACTTTTTGCCGATGTGGAGGGGCTGGCTGCCGCCTGCCGGTTCAACGATTGTCGGCATGGGTCCGAACCCGGTTGCGCCGTCGTGGCGGCCCTCAACTCAGGTGAGCTGGATGCGAGTCGGCTGCAAAGTTATCAGGCCCTAAAGGAGGAGGAGGCCCGTAACCGAGAGTCCCTGGCTCAACGTCGCAGTCGCGACCGAGCCTTTGGTAAGAAAGTGCGCTCGGCGGTGAAGGACAAAAAAAACCAGTCTGGGATAGATGACGATTTAGAGCCCTAATGGGTCACAGGGCCTGCGAATCTCGGGTGAGCCCAGTGCTCGCCTAACCGTTGCGTCCGGAAACTCCCCTTAGAAGTCCCTTGGACTTATGTGGCTTTGTGTATCGCGAACATCGACAGGCTTGCCCAAAGCTCCTAAAGTTGAGGGTCGCCGTGGCGGGCATTCTTCCTGCCGTATTTATTGTTTTGGTTTACGAGGTATTTGTGACGAATCTAGTCGCACCTAAAGTTCAGCAGCAGGCTTTGTCGGTAACCCGCAAGATGTCCGCATCGTTGCCCGGGTTGCGAGAGATCGCAGCCCAGCGCGGTTTGAAAGTTCATCATCTAGGCGCCGGATACCCGCATCCTGAGGTGACGGATCCCCGTGGATTTTTAGAGCACCAACAAGCCTATTTCGATTATCTCGCTGAGGGTGAGGGTCTGAACGATCCCACCGTTCTGCCCGAGTACCTGCGCGAAGCCTATTCCTATACCGATACCCTTGGGCCGGTATCAGCCCGCCAGACCTTTGCCAATGTATATGGCAAAGATTGGAATCTGACCCTAGATCCCGAGAAGTTGATACCCACTGTTGGTGCATCCGGCGGCATAAATCTGATTTGCTCCATGTTTGAGCATCCCGGACAGCCTGTGGCCTACATCACTGATGCGCCCACCTATGCGGGCTTCACGGCCCGGGTTGCCCTGTGCCAGCACGCGACAATCTTTAGCGTGGAAATGGACGGCGAAGGGGCCATTCCTGAGGTGATGCGCGCGCAAATTCGTGCCGCAAGAGAGCAGGGCTATTTCGTACCCTTTTATTACACGGTGCCCGATGGCCACAATCCCGGAGGGTTTTCTTTCACTCAAGCTCGTCGCGAGGCCATTTTGCAGGTGGCCCGGGAAGAGGGCATTTTGATCCTTGAGGACGCGCCCTACCTGTACATTAACTTTGCCAAGCCTGAGGATCGGGCCAAGCCGTTTTTCAGCATGGCACCGGATCAGACCGTACACCTGTTCACAGGCTCAAAAATTGGCTTCCCCGGACCGCGGGTAGGTTTTTTATACAGCGAGGCAGAGCTTGAGATCGCCGACGGCAAGAAAGTGCCTTTGTCAGATTTGGCCTTGGTGGAGTCCAGTAGCGAGCTGTTGTTCCATAGTCCCGGAGCGTTGCGAGGCTTCGAGGCCTTGCTTCACGATCAAGACGATACCGGTAGCTTTGTCGAGCGCCAGAGCATTTGGCCCTTGGCCGAGGAGAAACTCGTAGTCTACCGGGAGAACCGGCAGATTCTGCTCGAGGTATTCGAGCGAGAGTTGGGCGATCACAAAGACCAATTCAGCTGGACCATTCCCGAAGGTGGTTTTTTTACCGTGTTCACCTTTCTAAACACAGGTGCCGCCGAGCCGGTTCGCACCGATGATGCCATGATCGAGCGTATGGTAATGGACCACGGTCTGGTGGTGATTCCCATGTATGACTTCTATCCATTGGATGCGCGCAAGCGAGACCCCGGCGCCGGCATGAATCAGCTCAGACTGAGCTTTTGCTTCAGTGAGAGCTCGGGCCAGCAGCGCCGAGATGATATGCGCGAGGCCGTCGAAGCTTTTTGTCAGGCGGTGAAATTACTGGTGGGTATCGACTAGAAGAGGCTATCGCCTCGGGGCGAGGGCTAGCGACTTCGTCGCTGGTGTTCGACCTTGGTGCAAAGATCCGCCACACAGGCCAAGCCTGCATTTTGTGCCAACGTTGAGGCTTGGCCATTGATTACCCCTAACTGCAGCCACAACCCTTTGGCGCCAATGTGAATGGCACTCTGGGCGATGGGCAGCACGGCGTTGGATTGGCGAAAGACATTCACTAAATCTACGGTGCCGGGGATCGCCTCTAAGTCTGGGTAGCAGGGCAGACCCAATACAGACTCTTCCAATGGATTGACCGGAATCACCTCATACCCCGCAGCCTTTAGGTAGGCGGCAACACCGTAGCTTGGCCTTGCAGGATTGCTCGACAGGCCCACCACGGCAACGCGCCTAGCCTCCAAACATCGATTGATGTTTAGCGGATCCTGCCATGAGTTAGTCGGTCGGTCAGACATGAGGTTGGGCGTTTCTCTGAATCGTAGATCTAGCTAAAAGTCGGCGCGCTGAGGCCGCGTTCTGCTAAAAATTCTGGATTGTACAATCGAGATTGATACTTGCCGCCACCGTCGCACAGAATCGTCACGATGGTGTGGCCGGGTCCCATTTGTTTGGCGATTTTTACCGCCGCTCCTAGGTTGACGCCAGAGCTGGAGCCAAAGAACCAACCCTCTTGGTGCAGCAGTCGGTACACCATGTTCACCATTTCTTGGTCATCCACCTGCACTGCGTCGTCAATTTGTGCGGAGGCTAGGTTGTCGGTGATTCGGGAGTTTCCAATGCCTTCGGTCATAGACGGGCCGGGCGTCATAACCGCCTCGCCGGTTGTTACCCAGTTGAAGAGCGCGCTGCCTAAGGGGTCTGCCAGTACAATTTGCACGTTGGGGTTCTGTTCCTTCAGGTAGGTCGATGTGCCGGCCAGAGTGCCTCCAGTGCCAACAGAGCAGGTGAAAGCGTCAACACCGCCATTGGTTTGATCCCAGATCTCTGGCCCGGTGGATTCATAGTGGGACAAACTGTTGGCGGTGTTATCGAACTGATTGGCCCAAACCGCGTTGTCCAGGGTTGCCGCAAAGCGTCCTGCCTGTTTCTGGAAGTTCTCATCGTTAGCGTAGGGAACGGTGGGCACCACACGAACCTCGGCACCCAGCGTGCGTAGCAGGTCTACTTTTTCTTGGGACTGGTTATCCGGCATATAGATAATGGTCTTATAGCCACGGTTGTTACAGACATGGGCTAAACCAATGCCAGTGTTGCCAGCTGTACCCTCCACCACGGTGCCGCCGGGTTTCAGTGAGCCGTTTTTTTCCGCTTCTTGCACCATCCACAAAGCCGCTCGATCCTTCACGGATCCGCCCGGATTCATGAACTCGGCTTTCCCCAAAATCTCGCAGCCCGTCTCTTCCGACAAGCAATTGATGCGGATCAGAGGCGTGTTCCCGATAGAGTCGACTAAGCCGTTAACAATGGACATGTGGATACCTTTAAAAAAACAAGTGGCATCTTAGTGGGGCTCGACGCGTCGGGCAAATTTATGAAAAGACCTATCACTAGATGGTTATCTGAATCAGTGATGAGTAGTCTTACCGAGGCTTAATGTGGGTGAATTAGAGAGGAAGGACGGACACATGACACATGTTTTGAGTGAACATCAGCAAGAACGAGTGACATCCTTCGGTCTCGATGTTGAAAAGGTAGACGCACTGTTGGCTCGTGCTGGCAAAGAAGTAGAAGCGGGTCTTTTACCCGCTGCGCAGCTGGCCATCGCCCGCCATGGCGAGGTGGTGTTTCAGTATGACTATGGCG
>JAQWIX010000042.1 GCA_029248675.1 Pseudomonadales bacterium
CACACCCAATGGCGTAAAGGTCACGGCCCTGTTGGAGGAGCTTTTAGACAAAGGGCACAGCGGTGCCGAATACGATGCCTACACCATAAATATTGGCGAGGGGCAGCAATTTGGCAGGGGCTTTGTAGACATCAATCCCAATTCAAAAATCCCGGCCCTGCTGGACCTGAGCACTCCGGAACCCACGCGAGTGTTTGAATCTGGGGCCATCATGGTTTACCTGGCGGAAAAGTTTGGCGAGTTTCTACCCACGGAAGCTTCGAGCCGGGCAGAGTGCCTGTCTTGGTTGTTTTGGCAAATGGGCAGTGCACCGTATCTGGGTGGCGGCTTCGGTCACTTTTACGCCTACGCCCCCTACAAAATGCAGTACCCCATCGACCGTTTTACAATGGAGATTAAGCGTCAGCTGGATGTGCTGGATCGCACCTTGGCCGAGCGGGAATTCCTGTGCGGGACCGACTACACCATTGCAGATATCGCAAACTACTCTTGGTACGGCCAATTGGTGATCAACAATCTTTACAGTGCCGAGGAATTCATTGAAGCCTCAAGCTATACCAATGTGGTGCGTTGGGCGGAACAAATACAGGCCCGGCCGGCGGTGGACCGTGGACGTCGAGTCAATCGACCTTGGGGGCCGGAAGAGACTCGGGTGATCGAACGCCACAGTGCGGCTGATTTCAAATAATCTGAGCAAGAGCGTCGCGATAGGCCTGCATGTTCCAGTCAGGCCATCGTTTTTGACATTGGCCTAGGGTCCGAGGGGTCCAAAATGGATCTCCCGGAACGGGAATGCCCAGACATGCCAGTTGCTCCGGAGTCCCATGGTCCATGACCTGATGCCAAGGTCGATGGGCCGCGTGCTGCCAGACATGAAAACCAATGTTGGCGTTGTCCGCACGCTTGAAGCTAACCGTCATGGTGTAACGCATGCCGCCCGGGGCGGTCATATTGGTGCCCCGGTGAAAGGTGTCGATACTGTAGGCGATAACCGAGCCTGCCGGCGCAGCAGCAGAGCGCTGAACTTCCCGAAGGGCTTCCTGATGTTCCGGCGGCGCACCAACCGCACCGGGTCCGAGAATTTCATAGGCATCGTCTTTGTGGACATAGTGCATGGCACCTAAGGCATCGGTGACAGGCGAAATGTAAATAACAAAGTTCACCGTCCGCTGGCTCGGATCCTCGGCGGGTACCGTTAACGTGTGGTTACTGAAATCGCAGTGAAAAGGCTGGTCGTAATCTGCATCTCCCGTGAACTTTGCCCAGGTATGTGACTGATATAAATGAATTTTTTCGCATTCAAGTAGCTCAGATGCCAGCGCTAATAGCCGTGGGTGCAGAGAAATCAGATTCATGGCGACACCGCCCTCATAGGGCAGGGTATCCATGTTGGTAAATTGTTTTGGATGGAAGGCCCCGGTCGCAACATCTGTCGCCACCCTCAATGTTTCACCGCTGCCAATGCCGGATGTGCCGTAAATACGCTCGTAGTCTTGATAGATCGGATCGATCTCCTGAGCGCTGAAAAAGTTTGGCAGCAGGACTGCACCCTGTTGATGCCATTGATCCACATGCTGCCGTTGATAGTCCCCGGACATCGAGCTTACCCAGTTTGTGCGGGCTGCTTCGCCGCCGCGATTTCCGCCTGTATTTCCTGCAGCTTGTCCTCGGTTAGGGGGTATCGCCAAAGAATCGGCACCGCAACGAATTTGAATATGGCAGGAACAATAGAATACAGACACGCCAGCCACATCAGCGAGTAAGCGCTATTGGGGTCGTTGATGGGGTCTGCCAGGGAGTTAAACCCGACAATGGTGGCAGCCGTGGTGCCCACAACTAAGCCAAGGGCGTAGGCGAGCTTTCGCGTCATGGTCCAAATGCTGAAGTAGGCACCGCCCTGACGCTTACCTGTGCGCGCGCTGTCTAGGTCGATCACGTCAGCGGCCATGGCATAGGGCAGGGCACTTAGGGCGCCAATGGCGCTGCCTTTGAGGCACATTACGCCAATAAAGAAGGCGAATTTGCCTGTTGGGATTCCCTCAAACTGTGCATTCATACCCGCCAGCCAAGAATCGGGCAGGAACGACAGCACCTTGCTCAGTTCAAAGGCGTCAAACCAAGCCTGAGGAGCGATGGCGATAAGGGGAATGAAGCACGACCACAGGGCATACCAAAATATTGCGGCCATGGTGGCTCGATGCTTGCCGATCTTGGCAGAGAGTTTGAACCACAATGGGATGGCGACAATTTGGGAAATAAAATAGGGGGCTAGGTAGAAGCCGTAAAGGTCCCCGGCCAGCAGCACATGTTTCACAAAGAAGAAACTCAGGGAGTTGGTCATGGCTGAACCGATGGTGGAAAACAAAAAGATGATCACCAGCACTCGATAGGGCTCGTTAGACCACACGTAACGAAAGCTCTCTTTGAGAGACAAGCGCTCTTTGTTGGTTTCTTTGACCTCGTGTTCCGGCACAGCCCACAACAGATTCAAAACCAGAATAGGCATGACTACGAGCAAAGCCATGGTCAGGAAATACATATTGTCCGTAGGCTTGGTATACCCCCAAAAAACGATCACCGCTGGTGTCATGGCTCCGATAAGGGATCCGGAGACGGTAAAGGCCTCCTTCCAGCTCATTACCAAGGTTCGCTCGTTATAACCTTGGGCTAGCTCAGCGCCCCAAGCCGAATAGGGGACGTCCTTGATGGTGGCACCGACGTACATGATCACCAAAACGCCCAGCAGGTAGGGGTATCCGGTATTGAAGGTCATCCCTAGCCATGTCACTTCCCTGAAGTCGATGGGTGGAATCCACAGCAGGTAGACCCCCAGCATAAAGATGGGCATGCCGATCAATACAAAGGGCTTGCGACGACCCCAGCGGGTGCGGACTCGGTCTGACAAGAAGCCAATAATCGGGTCGGTAATGCCGTCAAAAACTCGGGAAAGGGCCAACATTAGACCGACAAAGGCCAAGCTCAGGCCGAATCCCGCAGAATCCGCGTAGACCGGGGTTAAATAAACAGCCAAGGGCAGGGATACCATAGACAACGGCATAGAGGGCGCGCCGTAGGAGGCCAGCTGATACGAATTTAATGACCGTTGTGCAGGGGGTGGATTTTGCTCAGACATAGTGCTCACTTAATTTGCGATTGTGTTCCAGCAATGTGTGTCGGGCTGCTCAGGGCCTTTATGGATTGTCACCGGATATCTCATTTCGCCCCATGGGAATTAGCTCGGCGTTCTCGCCGATTAGATAGTCAGGTAGCCCCACATCGACGCTGCCGAAGGCAACGCGCTGATTGGTCACGCGAGTGCCATTGACGTTACCCAGAGTGCCATAGGTCTTAAGACCCAAACGGGCCTGCAGTTGGCTGCTGGAGCTCTCTAAAACATGGCGTGCGGTGGACGCTAGGGCGTTTTCTTGTTGGCGCAGCCAAGGTGCGGAACAAAATACCGATAGTGCCCGGCGCCGGTGACCGCTTTGATTGGCGCCGGTGGCGTGCCATAGGCGCCCTTCAAAAGCGAACAAACTGCCCGCCGGAATAGTCACTTGATGCCCAAGACTTGGCTTTGGTGGATGAACTCGGTGCTCTAGGGGCCAACGGTGGCTGCCCGGGAATACCACAGTACTGCCCCGTTCAGGTGTGAAATCGTCTAGCAGGTAAAACAAATTCAGCAGGGCAGGGAATTCAACACTAGCCGGTACCTGTCCCTGATCTCGGTGCACCAGTTCTTCGCCAGGCGTGGTTCCGGTAAACATATGGGCGGTTAGGCTGGATAGAAGCCAGTTTTTTCCCAGCATAAAGCTGGCCAGGGCCTCGGTTTCCTCACGAGTGATGAGATCTAAGTAGTGTTCGCCCTTGTTGACCAAGTTCGGAATCACGATCTTGTTGCTGGAGCCTCGGTCTGGACACAACTCGCCGAGGCGTTGCTCCGCCTCGTACTGTGCATCCATCTTTGTTTTCAGATCCTGAATTTCTGCCGGACTCAAAACATCGGTAACGATGCAGCAGCCCAGTTCCCGTAATGACTCTCGGGCTGTTGTCATATTCGTTGTGCCGGCTGGCAGCGGTAACACATCGGGTTTGGTTAGCGGTTCCGGTGCCACATAGCCGCTCTGTCCTTCTTTCATATGGCTGACCTCGTTGCTGTTGCGCGTTCTTCCATGGATGCTAATGCGTGAGTGACTTAAGTCCGCTGGCAGCGGTCTACCACTGGTTGTAGCGAACCATTTGATCTAGGCCACGCCTGCGTATGCTGCCGTGGCCCCCCAGTACGGGATACCCGACCGGGATATGGGCGCAGGGATACCAGTCTTGTGGGATGTCAAAGAGCGCCTTGACCGCATCTTCTTCGTAGCACAGCAGGGTGGTGAGCACACAGCCCAGTCCTTCGTTTCGACAGGCCAGCAGAAAATTTTGCACTGCTGGATAGACCGAACCGCCACCTACCACACTAGGCCGGTCTAGCTCACTGTCGGTAATGGTCATGAGTTTTGGGTTAAAGCAAAACACCGCAATCAACGGTGCCTCGTGCATATGCGCTGCCAGGTAGTTACCGGCGTCCATCGCCTTAATGCTGGATTCCCGCGCATCCTCTGGCATATGGGAAAGTCTCGCCTCGTAACCCGGCAGATAACTGTCCCAGTGAGGCTTGTATAGGTCTTGGAGCGCCTGCTTTTTGTCCCCATCGGTGACAGCTAAGATACGCCACGGTTGGGTATTCCCGCCGGTCGGCGCCCATGTGGCTGCTGTGAGAACCCGCTCAATAACATCTTCGTCAATGGCATCCGGGCGCAGTCGTCTAACCGCGCGCAGTGTGCTCATGGCTTCGTATAAATCCATAGTCATTCCCCCTAGGCCAAACATGTCCCATTTATTTGCGAATTTCTAGCTTTCAAACCCGCTTTTTTCCAGATTCGTATCTGACCCGTTACCGCTGGTATCCAGAATCCGCCCGGGGAAACTCTGAGCAAGCCTGAGTTTCTGCAGGTACAAGGTAGTACCGTCAACACTGACCGCGATAAAGGATTGGTTTTAGCGCTAACGGAAGTAATACGTTTGGCTCAGAGTCTGTCAATGGCGATGGATGATCTTATTCAGGGGCTTCCCAGATCGCTTAAAGGGGCGTCGTGAGGACCGGTAGCTGCTAAACTGCTTGCAAGAACAACAACAAGGACCTTCATGCCCATTCTGATTGGCCTCTGGCTTTTTTTTGTTTTGAGCGGATTCGGACTCAGTGCCAAGGCCGAGAATGTCGGTCATGACATCACGGCGGCCCGGGTAAACGATAAAGGCGAGTACCTCAACACCGCTGGAGAACTGAGTAAGGGCGGTGTTGGAACGCGTTTGCCATTTATGTTGCGTCGTTTTG
>JAQWIX010000051.1 GCA_029248675.1 Pseudomonadales bacterium
AACCTTAGACTTTGCCAAATGGCAGGTAATTGAAGGGGACGGTTGTAGCCAAGGCTTGTGCGGCTGGGGCAACAACGAAGAGCAGTGGTATTCCAAGAACAATATACTGCTTGAGAATGGTGCGCTCTACATTACTGGGAAACGACAGCGAGTACTCAAGCGGCACTATACGTCTGCCAAACTGACCACCGAAGGTCTGTTTGCTGCCCAATACGGCCGATTTGAAGCCCGTATGAAGCTGCCCGAGGGTGAAGGGTTTTGGCCCGCGTTTTGGATGATGCCAAAAACGCAGTTGCGGTGGCCCCTAGCTGGCGAAATCGACATTTTGGAAAGTAGTGGCCACACCCCGGAGAAAATCCTAGGGGCCATTCATTTTGGTCGAGTATGGCCGGGCAATGTGCACTACAGCGAGTCGTTGCTTGGACCTGTGCCATGGACTGACGACTACCACGTCTATGCTGTGGAGTGGCGCCCGGGCGACATTCGTTGGTTCGTAGACGATAAGCAATACGGACATGCCACACCCGAGGACATCGCACCCTATCCATGGGTTTTTGATGAGCGACCGTTTTATCTGATTTTGAATTTGGCGCTGGGCGGCACCTTGGGTGGTGACATCAAAAAATCGGATTTGCCCGGTGAACTGGTGGTGGACTACGTGCGCGCCTATCCGCTGGGTTGCGACTAGCGCGACGGTAACGGTCTTGGTGCTAACTGAGGCTAATTTTAGTGTTTTTCATTCTGGAATGAATCTATGAACGAGATCGTTAACGCGGTAACAAAACGGATTGCAGATCGGAGCGGGTCTCTGCGGCAGGAGTACTTGCGGCTAATTGCATCGGCAGCGGCAGGGCAACCGCCACGAAACAAGCTGTCCTGTGGCAACATGGCTCACGGTTTTGCGGCCTGCGATGCTTCAGACAAAGACACCATACGACTGGTGAATTCGCCGAATATCGGCATTGTCACCGCGTATAACGATATGCTGTCAGCTCATCAACCCTACGCAGAATATCCAGAAGTCCTTAAGACCCATATACGCAGTATGGGTGGCACCGCCCAAGTGGCCGGGGCGGTACCGGCCATGTGCGACGGGGTGACTCAGGGGCTCGAGGGCATGGAGTTGAGTTTGTTCAGTCGGGATCATATTGCCCAGTCCACAGTCATAGCCCTGTCTCATCAAATGTTCGACGGTGTGATTTGTTTGGGCATCTGCGACAAAATCGTTCCCGGTCTGCTCATGGGGGCGCTGCGCTTTGGTCATATGCCAATGCTTTTCGTGCCCGCTGGCCCCATGCAATCAGGCATAACCAACGGGGAAAAAGCTCGAATTCGACAGCTGTACGCAGAAGGCAAAATTTCTCGCGACGAACTGTTAGACGCAGAATCGGCGTCCTACCACTCCGCGGGTACCTGCACGTTTTACGGCACCGCCAACAGCAATCAGATTCTGATGGAGGCCATGGGGCTGCAGTTGCCTGGCGGGTCGTTCGTAAACCCTGGCACTGACCTAAGAGATGCGCTTACCGCCGAGGCGGCCAGGCACATCACTCGGATTACTGCCCTGAACGGCAAGCTCAAGGCGCTAGGAGAAGTGGTCGATGAGCGCTCCTTCGTCAACGCCATGGTGGCCTTGTTAGCCTCGGGTGGATCGACAAATCACACCATACACTTGATCGCCATGGCCAGATCCGCTGGCATCATCATCGACTGGACAGATTTCGATGAATTGTCTCGAGCGGTCCCTCTGTTAGCCAGGGTGTACCCCAACGGACAGGCGGACATCAACCATTTCCATGCAGCAGGTGGCACTGGTTATTTGTTTGGGCACCTGATGGAGCATGGGTTTATGCACGCGGATGCCAAAACCATGTGGGGTGATACTTTGGCCGACTATGCTGTAGAGCCCTGCCTAGATGATGAAAGGCTGGCTTGGCAGCCGCGACAGGTGACGAGTCTTGACCCGGCGGTGTTGGCCACTGTGCAAACGCCATTTGATCAAGAAGGCGGGCTGCGCCTGCTGACCGGCAATTTAGGGCGGGGTGTTATCAAAGTCTCTGCCGTGGCCCCTGAGCATCGCAAGGTGCGCGCTCAGGCGGTGGTTATTGATGATCAACACGAGTTGCAGGGGAAATTCGATCAGGGCGAGTTGAACCGTGACTGCGTGGTGGTTGTTCGGTTTCAGGGACCCAAGGCCAACGGCATGCCGGAGCTTCATAAGCTCACCCCGATTCTTGGCGTACTACAAGACCGCGGTCATCGGGTTGCCTTGGTAACCGATGGACGCATGTCTGGTGCCTCAGGCAAGGTGCCCGCCGCCATTCACGTAAGCCCAGAGGCCTGTGTGGGCGGACCGCTGGCTCGGGTAAGCGACGGTGATTGGATTGAACTGGACGCTGTGGCAGGCACTGTGTGTGTCGAGGTGTCAGATAGCGAAATGGATCAGCGTGAAACGGCGGTGGCGTCAGTGAGCGCCGATTTAGGGGTTGGCCGTGAGTTCTTTGGGGTGTTTCGTCAGGCCGTAGGCAGTGCCGAGGACGGTGCAAGTGTGTTGTACCCCTCAGCCCATTCTCTGGGTCAGACAGCAATGTCCCAAGCCACACCCGCATCAAAGGAGGCAGTGGCCTAAGGTGGCAGAGTTAAGCGCCCTTGGGCGCCCACAAAGTTGGTACGTCGTGGCCGACGTGGGCGGCACCAACGCGCGGTTTGCGGTGTTGGACCCAGTTACCGACGATTTGCATCACATCGTTTACTACTCCGTGGCCGAGCATCAGGTTTTTGCCAACGTACTTGCCGAGTTCTGTAACGAAGTCGCAGCACAGGGTCGTTGGGCTAAACAGCCCCTTGGCGCATGTTTGGCGGTTGCGGCTCCTGTGGAGGAGGGCGTTCTCAGATTCACCAACAGTTCGTGGGAAATAGATGCCGGTGCTATCGCCGGGCAGCTAGGCGGTGTTGCCGTGCATGTGATCAACGACTTTTCCGCTGTTGGATACGCCACTCTAGGCCTGACATCATCTGACTGGCATCAACTGGGTGGTGGTTCTGGCGTTCCGGATCAACCGATTGCCGTTCTGGGACCGGGCACGGGGTTGGGAGTTTGCGGGGTAGTTCGACTTGGGGATACCGCCACGGTGATTGCAGCCGAAGGGGGACACGCCGATTTTGCGCCGGTAGATGCGCAGGAAATTGCCATTCTCAACATTATGATCCAGCGTTTTGGCCGGGTGTCCTATGAGCGCCTGCTCTCTGGTACCGGCATTTTGTCCACTTACCAAGCCCTGGCGGATCTGGCTCAACGAGAGCCAGCCCACCATCGGCCAGAGGACGTCTACGCGGCAGCGATCAGCGGTACTGATACTCTGGCCATGCGTACTCTGCACGTGTTCTGCCGCGTGCTGGGGGCTTTTGCGGGCAATCTTGCCCTAACCCTGGGGGCTAGGGGCGGCGTCTTCATTGCCGGAGGCATCGCGCCCAAGGTGCTGGAGATCATCAAACAAAGTGAATTCCGCAGTCGGTTCGAGTCCAAGGGACGCCTGCGCAGTTTTTTAACGCCTATTCCCGTTTATGTGGTGACAGCCCCAGACATTGGTCTGCGGGGCGCTGCAAACTATTTGGCACAAGTGGAACAATTATCAATCCTCGAAGGAACGTCTTATGAACACGACCAGTCATAGCCTGTTGGAAATGACGCCGGTTTTACCAGTGGTTCAAATCGCTGATGCGGACCATGCCATTCCCGTCGCCCAAGCCCTACGTCAGGGGGGCATTGCGATATTGGAAGTTGTGCTGCGCACGCCGGCTAGTATTGAGGCCATTCGTCGCATTCGAGCCGAGGTGCCGGATGTTGTTGTAGGGGCAGGAACCATCACTGATATGGGCAAGCTTGATGCGGCAGTGGAAGCAGGCTGCGAATTTCTAATTACTCCCGGGCTAACGCCCGCCATGGCCAAGGCCTGCAAGGACTTACCCATGCCTGTGGTGCCGGGGGTGTCATGCGCGAGCGACATCATGTTGGGTTTGGAGTATGGCTTCACGGCATTTAAGTTCTTCCCCGCTGAAGCCTCCGGTGGCATCGCCGCGCTTAAGGCCCTAGCAGGTCCCTTTGGCGATATAACCTTTTGCCCAACCGGTGGAATCAGCCCTGACAACCTCGCCGCCTACTTGGCATTGGATTGCGTGTCCTGTGTGGGCGGTTCTTGGCTTACCCCCAAGGCTTTGCTTAAGCGCCAGGCTTGGTCTGAGGTGACCAGTTTGACCCAGCAGGCGATCGCTGCCGCCAGACTGGATCAGGAGGCTTTAAACTGTGCAGGATGACTCTGTCGACCTAGTTCTATTTGGCGCTGCCGGCGACCTATCGAGGCGAAAGCTTCTGCCTGCGTTGATGCATCTTGATTACAGTGGGCTGTTGCCTGAGAACCTACGCATCCTTGCTCTATCGCGAGAGGATATGAGCAGCGAGCAATTCATGGCTGGCCAAGAGCAGTCGCTGCAAGCTTACTTGGGTGAGGCGAGGTGGTCTGATGTCTTGTGGGAAAGATTTAGCCGGCGTGTGGAATACGTGTCTTTGCAGTTCACCGAGGTCGAACAATACGCGGCTTTGAAGCAACGGCTAACCCCGGCGCGGGTTGCTATTTTTTACTTCGCAACTCCACCCAGTTTGTTTCAGAGCATTTGTCAGAACCTGCATCAGGCGGGTTGCTTGTTTGACGCCTCTCGAGTGGTTCTGGAAAAACCCATTGGTCGAAATCACGCAAACTGTAAGGAAGTAAACGAAACTGTTGGTCAGTATTTCGATGAAAATCGTATCTATCGGATCGATCACTATCT
>JAQWIX010000079.1 GCA_029248675.1 Pseudomonadales bacterium
TAACCATGGCCTGCTGGGTTGGGTTGGGTTGGGTTGGGTTGGGTTGGGTTGGGTTGGGTTGGGGGAACTTCTTACACTGCCAAGGGCCAGCGCTTCTATTGATCTGATTCATGGCGCGAGATGCTCCACTGCCGTTTAACAGCTGGCCCGCGTTTGCCACAGGTAGTTTTCATGCAACGAAATTTGACCAAGATGCTTAACATTTTGCTACCGAGCCACTGCCTGCTCTGCGAGCGCACTATTTTTGTAGACCAATCAGACCCCCAGGATCATTTGTGTAGCCAGTGCCGTCTTGCCCTGCCGTTGAACGTCCACGCCTGCCATCACTGCGCACTGCCCCTACCACCTAGGTCTTTGGACAGTAGCAAGTCAGTCCATTCAACCTGCGGAGCCTGTATAACCCAGCCATTGGCCGACAGAACTTTTGCACCATTGCTCCATCAAGGCGCCGGAGCCTACTTGCTACACCGGCTTAAATTCAACCGTGGCGAAGCCGAGGGTCGCACGTTAGTCCAAATCATGCTGACCCAGATCCGGCCCCAAATAGCCGAAGCCCGACCAGATCTTCTGCTACCGGTGCCCTTGAACTACTGGTCATTGGTTCGACGGGTCTTCAACCAGAGTTCGCTGCTGGCAGCAGCTATTAGTAAGGCGCTCAGAATTCCCGTTGCCGACAAACTCATCGCCCGTCGCCGAGGTCCTGCCCAGCGCACCCTTTCCCGAGTGCAACGGCAGCAGTTGGTCAAGCACAGCTTCGTTTGGCGTGGCCAACCTAAACAGGATTTGCGGAACACCTACATCGCCATTGTCGATGATGTCCTGACCACCGGTGCTACCGCCCAGCAAATAGTTCGGATAGTGCGACAACAGGGCGCTGGGCGGGTGGACGTCTGGTGCGCGACACGGGCTGAAGCCGTCGGCGGTTGAAACCAAATATTGTCCTGCCGTAGCTGGTACAGTGCCGCCATGCCAGACTCATCCCACAACTCAGTGCAAGCCCCCTACGACGGCCTTACCCCGGATGCGGTTCTCGATGCCGTTGAAGCGGCAGGATTTGAACCCACCGGCGGGCTCAATGCGCTAAACAGCTACGAAAACCGGGTATATCAAATTGCGTTGGAAGACGGTTCATTCGTCATCTGCAAATTTTATCGTCCCGGACGCTGGTCGAGCGAGGCCATTGAAGAAGAGCATACCTTCACCCACGGGCTATTCGACGCCGAGCTCTCTGTGGTGCCGCCACTCAAGATTCTCGGGAAAAGTGTGTTTAATCATGCCGGCTTCCGTTTCGCCGTTTTCCCGAGGCAAGGCGGCCATCCGCCAAACTTAGAAAACGAAGACGATCTGGAAGTGCTGGCGCGATCCATTGCCCGACTGCATGCCTACGGCGCAAGCAGACCGTTTTCTCACCGCGTATCGCTCACAGTGCAGCGTCTAGGCTGGGAAAGCAGAGAATTTTTGCTAGCAAACAATTTTTTGCCCTTGGAAATGGAAGAAGCCTATCGGTCCATTACCGAACAGCTTCTAGCTCGGATTGAACCATTGATGGCGAGCACGCCGTTAACCGCTATTCACGGCGACTGCCACATGGGCAATATTTTATGGCGGGACGACACCCCCCACTTCGTTGACTTTGACGACTGTATGCTCGGCCCCCAGATCCAAGATTTATGGATGCTGCTCAGCGGTGAACGGGCGAATCAAACCCTGCAGCTGAATCTGATTTTGGACGCCTATCGAGATTTCCACGACTTTGATCTGTCGACCCTCAATTTGATCGAGCCACTACGCACTCTTCGGATCATGTACCACGCCGGGTGGATTGCTCGTCGCTGGCATGACCCAGCCTTTCCCATGGCTTTTCCCACCTTCGATTCTGTGAACTATTGGTCCGCCCACGTACTGGCTCTGAGGGAGCAATTGGCCATGTTGGACGAACCGCCCTTAGTTTACCTAGGCTAACGCTACTGGTTCACACACGCGTTCACCGTCTGCTGAGATTGGGTTGCGGTCTGGCCTTGCGCGTTATAGCTTCTTTACTGCCTTCGAGCCTAATTGGGTTCCACCTGCCAGTAGCGACAGCGCGGTTTCATTGCTGCCTAACAAATTCGGTGGAACGCCTTCGGAGATTCAACGCAGAGGAGAACAATCGTGGCAAACGCACAACCTATCGCTACCACCCAAGAGCAAACGGACTTTGATGTATTAATTGTTGGTGCCGGCATTTCCGGTATCGGCGAGGCCTACCATTTACAGCAGCAATGCCCAAACAAGAGCTACTGCATACTTGAAATGAAGGAGACCTTTGGGGGCACGTGGGAGACCCATAAATACCCGGGTATCCGCTCTGATTCGGATCTTTATACCTTTGGCTACCGCTTCAAGCCTTGGACCGGAGTTCCCATTGCCAGCGCCGAGGCCATTCTGGAGTACATGGGAGAGGTCATCGAAGAAAATGCCATCGACCAACACATTCGATACGGACATCGTATTACGCACTGCAGCTGGTCAAGCGAACAAAACAAGTGGATCGTAGAGGCAACCCGAACCGCTGATGGTGCCAATCTAACCTTAACCTGCAACTTCTTGTGGATGTGCCAAGGTTATTACGACCACGAAAATCCAAATATCCCCGACTGGCCGGGTATGGATCAATACCAAGGGCAGCTGGTTCACGCCCAGCTATGGAACCCTGAGACTGACTACAACGGCAAGAAAGTCCTAGTCATCGGTTCTGGTGCCACCGCCGCCACGGTAATTCCGGAGTTTGCCAAAAAGGCCGAGCACGTCACCATGCTCCAGCGCTCGCCCACCTACTTCTTTTGTAGCGAAAATCGCAACGAGCTAGCAGACCGGCTGAGAGAAATTGGTATTGATGAGCCGACGATTCACCGAGTCGTTCGCGCACAAATTCTGTATGACCAAGATGTACTCACAGAGCGCTGCAAGACCGAACCGGACGCAGTTTTTGAGGAACTCAAAGGCTTAATTCGACAATACGCCGGCGACGATTTTGAGTTCGAACCGCACTTCACGCCGAGGTATCGACCGTGGCAGCAGCGCTTGGCTTTTTGCCCAGATGGCGACGTTTTTCAGGCAGCGGCGGCGGGTAAGCTGTCTGTGGTCACCGATACCATTGACTCGTTTACCGCGACCGGCGTGCGTACAACCTCCGGTGAAGAAATTGAAGCGGACATTGTCTGCGTGTGCACCGGCTTCCATCTCGCCGTCATGGGCAACATTCCCTTCGACGTGGACGGTATACCCGTGGATTGGCACGACACCGTTAATTATCGCGGCATGATGTTTACGGGTGTGCCCAACCTAGCTTGGGTGTTCGGCTATTTTCGTGCCAGCTGGACCTTGCGGGTAGACCTGCTGGGTGACTTTGTTTGCGGTTTGTTGAACCACATGGATAGCATCGGCGCACGTAAGGTAGAAGTCGCCTTGCGGGAAGACGATGCGAACATGGATATCTTGCCCTGGATCGAGGAAGACAATTTCAACCCCAGCTACCTGATGCGGGATATCGATAAAATGCCACAGCGTGGCGCCAAGCCCGAATGGCGGCATAACCAAGACTACTGGCAGGAAAAAGACGAAATTCCTCAGACGAACCTACGAGGTTCTGAATTTGTCTACGATGGTGTGCGGGCTTCCGACCTCCCCCCACAAGCGAAATCTGCATGAGTCGCCTTTTGCGCCAACAGTGCGGATAAACCCCCGCACTCCTCTGCGCTCACCCATGGCATAAAACCAAGACGCAGACTTAGATAGAAAAGACAGGGCTAGGTAATTCCTAGCTCTTCGCGGTTACGCCAAACATTCGCATATTGCTTGAGCAGATAGGGCCGCTCACCCTCAGGAAGCTCATTCAACTGCGCGGCAAGTGCGCGCACCGACGGGCTGTTAAGCAAATCCTGAACATTTTGACCCTCCAATACTGACTTGGCGTAGCGATGAGTCGGATAAAGGCGCGTATTCGCCACAATGCTTTGATCCAGCTGAGCGGCTAAATCTTCCAAACTGGATGCTTGGGTAATGGGCTGACCAAAGCACAGTCGCACCCGGCCCTTAGGCCCCATCAAGCCTTGAACCATACTTTTTAGATCTTCGTGGGGGGACTTTTGGTAGCTACCGGATAAGTCCACGGTTGCTAGCTCGTGGGCCTTACTCGGCCCACAAGGGTCCAATTCGTATGACACCGATACGGGCACCACAGGCGCCACCTGCAGCAGCTTATCCAAGGGTTCTTGATCCGAACCTTTGTCTCGATAGGCCAGAAGCAGCATCTTTAGCAGCGCAGGATCGGTGCGATCGAAGCCGTCCTTGGCCCGACCTTGGCGCTGAGCGATCCAAACGGATATGCATTGCTGAAGCGAGTGCTGCATGTAGCGGCTGGTGCGGCCCAAGGCCTGATATTGAGCGCGCACTCCCTCCACATTGCGTTCAACCACAAAGCTCTTATTCAAGCGCATCAGATCGGCCGCTAACGAGTTACTCAGCAAGTTATCGCCCACCGCCATTCGACAGGTGTCGTGGCCGGCGTCCTGAAGCAGATAATTCAGCAAACTGGAATCCATCAAGATATCCCGGTGATTCGAGATAAACAGATAGTGATCATTAGGACTCAGCCGATCTAGTCCGCTGACCGAAAGTCGATCTATCGACTGCTTAATCACTGTTTCAAATAACCCAGCGACGACGTTTTGGCAGTCGCGTATGGATCCCAGGTTGCGGGTTTTTAAGCGCAGAATCAGCCGAGTAAGCCAACGGCCTACCGCGCGATTGCCCAACCAACTGGGCAAAACCAACTGGCTAGCCGCTTGGGCAAGCTCCCTAGAGGCCACCAGCCGAGCCAGCACTTGAGGCACTTCGTGGTCGTAGTACGGGCGTATGGCATCGAATTCAGACATGTTTTTTCTCAATAGGACCCTGCCATCAAACTCTCGAAACTGCGGACACCCATTCCGCACGCTCTAGAGAACCTTGGTGGCTGCGCATGAATCACTCCATGCCTATGTAGTTCGGCAGCGATTGTATTCGATCTATCCATTCTATGATCGCCTGATATTTTCCAAGTTCAAAACCGCCTTCCTCGGCCACGTGGGTATAACCAAATAGGCAGATGTCCGCCGTGGTCGGGCGATTGCCGACCAAATACGGCGTCTGCTGTAGTTGTTGCTCCATGACTTGAAGCGCTTTGTGGCCACCCTCTTGCTTGGAGAAATACTCTGCTTCGCGCGCTTTAGGTAAACCCAAGTACTTGGCTATGTATCTAGCTACTGCGATGTACGGTTCGTGACTGTACTGCTCAAAAAACTGCCATTGCTGGATTTTCGCGTATTCGAATACGTCCTTTGATAAAAATTCGGTGTCCGTTGCCAGAAAATTCAAAATCGCATTTGACTCGGATAAGTACCGCCCGTCGTCACATTCCAGAACTGGGATCTTCGCTATCGGAGTTCTTTTGAGAAACTCTGGCGTGCGCGTTTCGCCCGCGAGGATATCTATGTGGATCCAATCGAGTTCGATTTCGAGCACCGCAGCAAGCAGCTTTATCTTGTAGCAGTTACCCGACAGGAAATCACCGCAGAGTTTCATGGTTACCTCAGTCCATTAGTCCTTTTCCAATGGCGCTAAAACAAATCCAAATCCCCATTAGCAACAGCAGCATAAACACTCCTCGCTTCATAGTCTGTTCCGAAACCACGGGCGGGAATCTGCGGCCCAACCAAGCGCCCAGCACGACCACTGGCGCTCCCAAGCCTGCATATACTAATACCGACGTGGTAAGACTGCCGTCGAAAAACACAATCACGGTTCGAGCCGAAGTGGTCAAAAAAAAGTAGCTCAGTAGCGTTGCGCGAATAACCGCTACAGACAAGGGCTGGCTGTAGGCAAACCAGCCAAGCAATGGGCCACTAGCTGAAAACAAACCGCCCAGAACGCCGCCAACAACCCCCATGGACCACGTAAACGGCGCTCCCGACTGTTGTGGCCAGCTTCTGGGACGAATACTCATGGACAAGCCGCCAACGGTAATAAACAGGCCCAGACACAGCTCCAACAGCCATAGTGCACTGCCATGCAGGTAAAGCATTAGCCAATATCCCAGCAGCAGACCCGGCACGATGCCGACACCCAACCAAAACAGCAGGTTGCGGTGAATGTGCTGAACGCTGCCCTGCAAGGAAAGCGCCGCATTCAGCATGCTCAGGAAGCTGACCATGGCAGCCAAGGTCGGAATGTCCATCAGCCGCAAACCGCCAATGATGGCTACCGCAATCATGCCCAGGGCAAACCCGGCAACCGCCTGAACATAGCTGCCGAAAAGAAGCACGAGCAAGATAATAAGAAGGGGGACGTCGAACATGGGCGCAGTCTGCCACACTCGGCCCCCTGCCATGGGTTTTGTTGTCCTCAGAAAAAGAACCCAGGCAAGTTCTGAGCAAAACGACGATCTGGTAGGGTGACCGATCTGCAAAGAGGAATCGGTTTATGGATCTGGCCCTTAACAACAAAATCGCCCTGGTAACCGGAAGCCACAGAGGCACCGGCCAAATCATAGCTCAGACTCTCATACGAGAAGGAGCCGAGGTGCTCGTACACGGCATGACCCGAGAGCAGGCTGAGTCATCGGTTCAAGAATTGGGCGGCGGCACCGCGGTCTGGGGTGACATTGTCACCAGCGAGGGTGCCCAAGAGTTACTTGATCAGTGCCAAGCTTTTGAGATTTCGATTTTAATCAACAACTTTGGTGCAGCAGACGGGGGTACTTGGCAGACACAGGACGAAGCAGCTTGGCTATTGGCGTACCAGAAAAACGTACTGTCCGCCCAGCGGCTAATCGCGGCCATGTTACCCAACATGACTACTCTGCCGTGGGCTAGGATCATCAATCTTGGTACGGTGGGTTCTACTGCCCCCAACGCTCGCATGCCTGGCTACTATGCCGCCAAGGGTGCCATGGCCAATATGACCATCGGCCTAGCCAAGGAAGTTTCTGGCAGCAACATCCGCGTCAATTTGGTCTCCCCGGGCATGATCCTTACACCGGAGGTGGAAGCGAACTACATGCGCATGGCGGCCGAGCGAAACTGGGGCGATACATGGGAAGAAGTAGAGGCTCATGTGGCCAAGGACATTCCCATCAAGCGCATCAGCCGGCGAGAGGAAGTCGCCGCCTTAGTTGCCTTTTTGTGTAGTCCGCTGGCCGATGCCATACACGGCCAGAACATTCGAATCGACGGTGGTCAGCTGGGTATTGTGAACTGATGGAGAGGCAACCCATAAATCACCTATCCCTGCGGATGGCTGGCGTCGCCCTGATTCTAGCCGTGTTGTT
>JAQWIX010000096.1 GCA_029248675.1 Pseudomonadales bacterium
TAACAGAAAAACCACCGTTGCGAAGACGCTTGGCAAGGCTGCGTGTTATCCGCATCTGGCCCGGGACAGTGACGCCTCGCACGGCGGGACACCACCAATAAATCGGCCCGTCATCATTTTCGAACCACGGGAAGATCCCAAGGCCATAGGCTTCGACCAGCCAATCAGGTGTCAGAGCACCGCCAGCTGCCAGCAGCCCATCGGGATCGTCCAAAGCGTAGCAGGGCTCCGGAAAGCTGATGGGATCTGAGGGCAGTAAGGGTATACCTGACACGACCGGTATTTAAGCTCGTAGCAAGGTTAAAAAGTCCGCAGACTGTCGATGGTCTTTCACGATGTCCATCAAGGTTTCACCAGCGGAGTTGGTGGCCTGAATATCGCCTCCTTGAGCTTTGAATCGGTCTAAAAAGATTCGAAAATCCTCTAGGCGCATGCTCCGATAAGCGTGTAGCAGGCGGCTGAAGTCTTGAGGCTCATTGCCCAGTGGTGCCTTGGTCAAAAAGCTATTGATACGTTCGTCATCCCAAACTTCGTCGATGACTTTTACTTTGTCTGGCCGCATGTTTTAGCTCCGTTGCATTATCCCTAGCGATAAGAGAGTTCGTTGTGACTTGTTAATTGGGCGTTCTGGCGTTTGAGCCAGTGTGCAAAGTTGCATTGTGCCTATTTGTGCCCTAAACGGCGAGTGCGTACACTGGCGCCAGCTTAAGAGGATTCCTGTTTGTCGACGCCTGCACCTAATCGTCCGTTACCCTTGCGCGAAATGTTCTTGGTGCTTACCGGCACCTTAGCGTTTTTTTTGCTTCTTGCGATCGCATCCTACTCCCCAGAGGATCCATCCTTTAACTACACCGGTTCAAATACCGATACCCACAATTTAGTGGGTACCAGCGGTGCCTATCTCGCCGATATTTTGCTGTTCCTTTTTGGGTGGGTGGCGTATTTGCTACCCCTGGGGTTAATTTATGGAGGGCTGGTTGCCCTGCGAGCAAGGCACCTGAAAGCTGATGCCGTTGTCATTGGTGTGCGCACGAGTGGCTGGATCGCCTCCATATTGTGTGCCTGCGTACTGATGTATCTACACAACGCGTCTGGAGATTTCTTGCCCGCAGGATCCGGCGGTGTGTTGGGACTGGCCCTTGGCGAACAAGGCGCCCGAGTGTTCGGCATGGTTGGCCTAACGGTGCTTTGTGTTGCTGGCGTGCTTGTTGGTGTGCAGGCTGCCGTTGGTTTTTCTTGGCTTGAAATGACAGAGATGCTTGGGCGCGCGTTGACTCGGGCTTGGCACAAATGCGCAGAATTTTACGACCGAATGAACGACCTGCGTCTGGCTCGCGCCCAACAGCGCCAAGCCAACGTCGATCCTGTGGCGCAAAAGCGCAAAAGCGAATTGACTGCGACATTTGAGGCCAAACAGAGTGCCGCCGAGGCGCCGGTTGGACCGCAAAAACCATCAGCGGTACAAATTCTGCCGGCAGCGGCGGAGAAAAAACCCGCGGGCAAGACCCAGCAAAAACGACTGTTTGACAGCCAAAGTGTCACCGAACTGCCGGACGTGGATCTCCTCGATCAACCCAACGGCAATGCCGGAGGCGGCTATAGCGCAGAGGCCCTAGAGGCTATGTCAAAGCAGTTGGAGTTGAAGCTAGCGGATTTCAATGTCGAAGCCGTCGTGGTCTCAGTGCTACCCGGACCCGTGATCACGCGTTTTGAAATACAGCCTGCTCCTGGCGTCAAGGTTCAAAAAATAAGTGCTCTTGCCAAAGACTTGGCCCGATCGCTGGCGGTTATCAGCGTGCGTATCGTCGAAGTGATCCCGGGTAAGCCCTATGTGGGTATTGAAATTCCGAATGAACATCGTGAGATGGTTCAGCTGCGAGAGGTGATCAACTCGTCGGTATTCCAAGAAGCCACCAGTCACCTGACCCTTGCCTTGGGCAAGGACATCGCCGGCGCCACCATCGTTGCCGATATAGCGCGTATGCCGCATTTGCTGGTTGCCGGCACCACAGGCTCAGGCAAGTCCGTGGGGGTGAACTCCATGCTTCTAAGCATTTTGCTCAAAGCAACGCCTGAGCAGGTTCGACTGATCTTGGTTGACCCTAAAATGCTGGAGCTTTCCATTTACGAGGGCATTCCCCATTTGCTGACGCCAGTGGTCACAGACATGAAAGAGGCGGCCCATGCCCTGAACTGGTCTGTTGGCGAAATGGAGCGACGATATCGACTCATGGCATCCTTGGGAGTGCGGAATCTGGCCGGCTTCAACCGCCAGGTCAAAGAGGCAGCGGCCAAGGGAGAACCGATCAAGGACCCATTGTGGCCATTGGAAGACACCGAGGCTCCCGAACTGCAGCCTTTGCCGGCCATTGTCATCGTCATTGATGAATTCGCCGACATGATGATGATCGTAGGTAAAAAAGTAGAGCAGCTTATAGCGCGTATTGCCCAGAAAGCTCGCGCGGCAGGTATTCATCTGGTCCTTGCCACCCAACGGCCCTCCGTTGATGTGATAACCGGATTGATTAAGGCCAATATTCCGTCACGAATCAGTTTCCAAGTGTCATCGCGCATCGACTCTCGGACCATTTTGGATCAGGGCGGAGCAGAGCAGTTGCTGGGCCACGGCGACATGTTATATCTGCCCCCGGGAACCGCCTTACCACAGCGGGTGCATGGTGCCTTCGTGTCCGATGAAGAAGTTCATCGTGTGGTTGAGGATTGGAAGCTGCGGGGTGCGCCGGATTACTTAGAGGATATTCTTACCGGGCAAACCGAGGGAGAGGCTTTTGTTAAGTTGGATTCCGACGACGATACAGAACAATCCGATGAACTATACGACGAAGCCGTAGGCTTCGTTCTGGAGTCTCGAAGAGCATCTATCTCTGCCGTTCAGCGCAAGCTGCGCATCGGCTATAACCGGGCGGCGAGGCTGATTGAAGCCATGGAGGCCGCCGGCGTGGTGTCTGCCATGAATACCAACGGCAGCCGTGAAGTCCTGGTGCCAGAACGCAATGCCTAGTCCAAGCCAAAGAGCATGGTTGGGACCGATCCTGTGCTGGGTGCTCTTGCTGGCGCCACAACTGCAATCCCAAGAGTCTGTAGCGCCGAAGGCAGGGCCTTCGGGAGCGAGCCCTGCAGGGTCCTGGCAATCTACCTCAGACGGCGAAGGCCAATTGCAGCAAACGTCCCAACCTTTGGAAGAGGATCCTGCCGTGTCCTTGGCCCGCTGGATGACGGGACTGGAAACTCTTGAAGCAACAGTGACCCAACGTATCTACGCTAATGAGACTCTGTTAGAGGAGAGCCGGGGCCGTTTCGCCATGGCGCCCCCACGGTTACTTTGGCAGATTTATGAACCGTTTCCACAGACCCTGCTGTTGGATGAAGAGCAGTTGCAGATTTATGACCAAGACCTTGGGCAGCTGACCATTCAATCCCTGTCGAATGCCAGTGGGCCAATGCCTGCCGACTTGCTGATGAGGCCTGACCGGTTGGCCAACGGGGACTACACAATTACGCGCCGGGTCCTGAATGACGAGCAGATCTATCGGTTAACCCCAAATGCGTCGTCGTCTCTGTTTCAGGCTCTTGATATCGCTCTGATAGGAGAGGTGATAACGACCCTGGTGATTTATGACTGGCAGGGGCAACAAACTCGGTTGGCGTTTGATAATGTTTCCGTAAATCAACCCCTGCCGGCAACCCAATTTCAGTTGGTCGTGCCCGAGGGCACCGACGTGATCCGTGGCTGACCTGTTTACTGACGACTCTTCTCCCGGGTTTGACCCTCGGCCACTGGCCGATAGGCTTCGCCCGACCCAGCTTGACGACTATGTAGGCCAACGGCATTTGCTCGCTGCCGATAAACCGTTGGGCGGTTTGGCTGCTCGGGGTCAAATACACTCTATGTTGCTGTGGGGGCCACCGGGTACGGGCAAAACCACATTGGCAAAACTGTTAGCAGATAACGCGGGCTGCCACTGGATTAGCCTCTCGGCAGTGCTGGCTGGCGTGAAAGAAATTCGCAGCGCGGTTGCACAGGCTCAGCAACAACTTACCCAAGGGCACCGGACTGTGCTGTTTGTTGACGAGGTGCACCGCTTTAACAAAGCCCAACAAGACGCCTTTCTGCCTCATGTAGAGGCGGGTACGGTTATTTTCATTGGCGCTACCACCGAGAACCCATCCTTCGAGGTAAATCCTGCTCTGTTGTCCAGGGCCCGGGTTTACGTCCTGCAGAACTTGCGCCCAGAGGAATTAGCCCAGGTGCTGGAGCGAGGAGCTAAAGCCCTAGGCAAAACCCTAGGACCTCAAGCTGGGCAGGTTTTGATTGATACTGCCGATGGTGATGCTCGGCGTGCACTCAATATGCTGGAAATTGCGGCCCAACTTGCCAGGGATGACATTTCGCCAGATATGGTCGTCGCCGTATCATCCGAGCAGTTGCGCCGCTTTGATAAAGGCGGCGATGTGTTTTACGAACAGATCTCCGCTCTGCACAAATCCGTTCGGGGTAGCGCTCCAGACGCGGCCTTGTATTGGTTTTGCCGCATGTTGGACGGCGGTGCGGACCCTCGCTATATCGGTAGACGTTTGCTTCGCATGGCCAGTGAAGATATTGGCAACGCGGATCCTCGAGCCTTGCAGTTAACAGAGTCTGCCCTGGCCACCTACGAACGATTAGGTTCACCGGAAGGCGAGCTGGCTTTGGCCCAGACAGTTTTATATTTGGCCAGCGTGCCAAAAAGTGATGCGGCCTACAAAGCCTTTGGCGAGGCCATGGCCTTTGTGCGGCAGACGCCGTCTCTCAGTGTCCCGATGCACCTGCGTAATGCGCCCACCCAGTTGATGCAGTCCTTGGGCTATGGCGATGGCTATCGGCACGCTCACAACGAAGAGAACGCGGAAATTGGTGCTTACGCAGCAGGTGAGCGTTACTTTCCGGATGAATTGGAACCCGTGACGTTTTATCATCCCGCCGCCGCAGGCCTCGAAGAAAAAATTCGTCAGCGGTTACAGCGATTAGCTCAAGCAGACGAAGAGGCTGAGCCACGCTCCTGACATACATGCCGTAGCCCGTTGGGTTGCGGCATTCACACATCGCTCATGGGAATGTTCATGATAGACATCAAGTTGTTACGCAATAGCCCTGACGTTGTCGCCAAGGCCCTCACCATTAAGGGATTTACCTTCGACGTGAGTGCATTTACGGCCTTGGAAGAACAACGAAAGACGCTGCAACAGCGTACCGAAGAGCTGCAAAACGAGCGAAACGTGAAGTCGAAGTCCATTGGTAAGGCGAAGGCTCAGGGCGAAGATATCGCGCCACTGCTCGCCGAGGTGGGTGATCTTGGCCAGCGTTTAGACGAATCGAAAACGGCTTTTGCTCAAGTGCAAGACGAATTGCAGAACCTGTTGATGTCGCTGCCGAACATGCCAGATGCCAGCGTGCCTGCAGGTACCGATGAATCCGACAACGCTTTGCTGCGAACCTGGGGCGAACCCAAAAGCATGGACCATGAGCCACTAGATCACGTGGATTTGGCAAGTGGCGGCGGCCTAGATTTTGAAACTGCTGCCAAGATCACTGGGGCACGTTTTGTCGTGATGCGCGGACCCATGGCTCGACTGCACCGGGCGTTGACCCAATTTATGTTGGATTTGCATACGGAGCATCATGGCTACCAAGAAGTCTATGTGCCTTATATGGTCAATGCGGATAGTGCCCGGGGTACCGGGCAACTGCCGAAAGCGGCTGAAGATATGTTCCAGCTGGAAGGCGAGCAGGATTATTTCTTAATCCCCACAGCAGAAATTCCGGTAACCAACTTGTACCGGGGCGATATTTTAAACGAGGCAGACCTGCCAGTTCGCCATGTTTGTCACACGCCTTGTTTTCGCAGCGAGGCGGGCAGCTATGGGCGGGATACCCGAGGAATGATTCGCCAGCATCAATTCGAAAAAGTTGAGTTGGTACAATTGGTCCATCCAGAAACGTCTTGGGACACATTGGACAGCCTGACCGGTCACGCCGAAGCCGTGTTGCAGCAGCTGGAGCTTCCATATCGTGCCATGGTGCTGTGCGGCGGCGACTTGAGCTTCACCTCTGCCAAAACCATCGATCTGGAAGTATGGCTGCCCAGTCAGAACCAATATCGTGAGATTTCCTCCTGCAGCAACTTTTTGGATTTTCAGGCCAGACGTATGCAGGCAAGGTACCGAGACGCTAACGGCGATATTCAGCTAGTGCATACACTCAATGGTTCTGGCTTGGCGGTGGGGCGCACATTGGTGGCGCTCCTGGAAAACTATCAGTTGGGTGATGGCAACATGCAGATTCCAGATGCGCTTCAGCCATATTTGGCAGGCGCTAGCAAATGGTCCCTTAATCCGTAGCGAAACGCTCACACGAGTAACCTAGATAGATGTTTTATCTGCCCCTTTTTCATCGGCTTCAGGGCGCCCAGTGCTTGGTCGTAGGCGGCGGCCAAACGGCTCTGCGCAAACTGCGTTGGTTGGTACGAGCCGAGGCACAGATAACGGTAATTGCCCCCCAGGTAGATCCTGAGATTCAGCGCATGCGGGACGCGGGGCAGTTGCGTATTGAGCGGACGGGCTTTTATGCAGAGGCGGTGCATGGCCAATTGCGCTTGGTGATCAGTGCGACGAATGCTCCTGAAGTTAGCGAAGCCGTATTCGTTGCTGCGTTAAAGCATGGCGTCTTGGTTAATTGCGTCGACCGCACCGAGCTGTGCACCATCATCTTTCCGGCGATTATCGACAGGCTGCCGATTCTGGTTGCAGTCTCCAGCATGGGCCAGTCACCGACCCTTGCCCGGAGCGTGCGTGGCTGGATTGAAACCCGACTCCCCCAAGGATTGGGTCGCTTGGCAGAACTTGCAGGGCGACTGCGAATACAGGTTAAACAGGGTTTGCCTAATGTGGATGAACGCAAAGCTTATTGGGACTCTGTATTTGATAGCAGTGCCGCAGACAAAGCCATTCAAGGGGACCTCAAGGCCGCTGTGGCCTTGGCTGAGGAAATGCTGGACGGTCAAACCAACAGCGGTCAAATCTTGTTAGTAGGGGCGGGGCCCGGTGATCCGGACCTGATCACGCTACGAGGCTTGCGGGCCATTCAGACCGCCGACGTGTTGATGTACGACAAGCTGGTAAATCCGGCCCTATTGGACTACGCCCGGCGAGATGTGGAACTGGTAGATGTTGGTAAACAAGGCCCCCGTGAAGAGGTGGTAGGCGCAACGGGCTGGGGAGCCGCTGCGTCCACCCCAAATAAAATACGACCCACCGGCACCACCATGCAAGCTGCCATTAACCAGCGCATGGTTGATGAGGCCATGGGGGGCAAAAAGGTGGTTCGGCTCAAAGGGGGAGATCCCTTTATCTTCGGCCGGGGTGGCGAGGAACTGTTGGTCGCGGCTGAACACGGCCTAGAGGTTGCCGTGGTCCCCGGCATTACCGCGGGAATGGCTGCCGCCAGTTATGCCGGCATTCCGCTTACCCATCGTCACATGAGTCAGTCTGTGCGCTTTTTGACCGGGCATCGCGTGGTGGATGCAGAGAACGTCGAGTGGGCAGAGTGGGCCCGAGACGATCAGACGTTAGTGATTTACATGGGCTTGGTGAGCCTACCTAAAATCCAAAAACGCTTACTTGCCGCAGGTCGTGCTGAAACTACGCCAGCGGTGCTGATTGAAAATGCCACCTTGACCGGTCAGCGAGAAATCTACGGGACCTTGAAGACACTGCCAGAACAGGTGGAAGCCGCTCAGATTACTGGCCCGTCGGTAATCATCGTTGGCGAGGTGGTTGATGTGCCTAAGCAAGCTGAAAAGGCGCGCATCGCCGCCAAGAATCCGGGGCAGATCCCGCTATAGGCAATTGGTCGGTCGGGGTAAGCCTGCGATTTTGGCGGCAGTTATGGCCGGGCTACCGCCAAAGAGCGTCATTAAATAAACGCTGGAGCCGCGCTCGGGGCCCCACTCTTCTCTTACCAGTTTCACAAAGGGTCGCATAGCGGGTGCCGTTTCCGTACGCAGGTAGAAGTCCCTAAGCAAGTGTACGATTTGCCAGTGGGCATCGGTTAGCTTGAGCCCTTCCCGGGCCGCCAGAAGATTTGCGCTGCTTTCAGACCACTGGCTTAGATCCAGCAAAAAGCCTTCTTTGTCGCAGTTGGGCAGTGGGTGGGCGCTCATGATCCGTTACTCGTTCCAGCTCACGATGGGTGAACACTGTAGGGTCAGTTCAACAAAGGCTGGGTAGTCGATGGAAACAAGAGACCCGGTTGCTTCGCTGCTGATGCCTCTGGCCTCTGCGTCTGGCCCAAGCAAGTGCAGGTCCGTGGGGTCGATCCCCACATCCAAGGCCTGTTTATGGGCATAGACACCGTTACCCAGCAAGACGAACTTATCGCCGCTTTGCCAGCGGCTGCTGCAGGCCGAGAGGCCGGCGGGGCTAAAAACAAGGTGCAGGCTCATGGCTGGGCAGTAATGACGACGTCGCTGGCACTGATCAGCGCCCGCTGTTCGGGCAGACGAATGGGCATCACGTTAAGGGTCGGCTCAGTTTGAATTTGATAAGTGTTCAGGAAATCTGCGCATACGTAGAGCTCTTCAACGTCGTAAGCGGACAGGGCAGCTAAAACATTGGTCATGGTTTTTTGGCCGATGGCGGCACCGGCCTGATGTTGTTGTATGCACCAAGCACCCTCATCGCGAAACAGCACGGCAACCTTGGCATCAAACACGGCTGCCACCATGGCCGCTTCCAGTTGCTCCAAGGCATGGCTGCTGCCGTATGGGCTTCGGCTGATGATGAAAAGATACCGCTTCATGCGGGAAATTCCACGTATCGGTCTGCGTTGTTGATGGCTGCGATCAACTGCCCTAGTCCCACCAGCTCAAAGCCTGGGGCCAATGTTGGGTGCTGTAGTTCGTATCGCGTTTGTTCCGCCTCGTTAACGACACCGCGTTTGATCCCACTGGCAATACAAATGCCCAGTTCTACGCCCTGTGCCGCCAGATGTTGCCATCGCTTTACAGTGTCGACATTGAAGCTATCTTGGGGGGGGACTTGTGCGCCAAGCCCCTGATAGACGCCATCGTGGAAAAAAAACACCCGCTCAATACTGTGACCGCCAGCCAGCAGCGCGTCAGCAAAAGACAGCGCGTGGGCGGCTGCTTCGCTGGCGTAGGGTGCACCGTGGACTGCAAGAGCGTATTTCATATCAGCAGGATACCAAATGCTTCACCCGTGGTGATGGAAACCGTGGGTTAGGCGCTCACAGGTTGTTGGTTGCCCACGTTGCTCCGTCCAAGACCTTTGACGTCTTCGAGGATAGCGATCAGCGCGGGGATCAAGAACAGGATGATTACGCTGGCGAAGACGATTCCTGTGGCAAGGCTGACAGCCATCGGTATCAAGAATTGGGCTTGAGTACTGGTTTCAAACAGCATGGGTGTCAGGCCCAAGGCCGTTGTCGCCGTGGTCAAAAAGATGGCCCGAAACCGCCGGCGAGATGCCTCGGTGATGGCAGCGTTGACGTTCATACCTTGGGCGCGATTGCGGTTGTACTGGTCTAGCAAAACTAGGGAGTCGTTCACTACGACACCACTCAAGGCCACCATGCCAAAAATCGAAATGAACGAGATGTTGTATCCCAGAAGGTAGTGGCCGATGGTGGCTCCGGCAGCACCGAAGGGTACGCCAGCCAATACGACGAGAGGCTGCAGATAGCTGCGGGTTTGTGATGCCAGCAGCACGAAAATCGTCAGCATAGCGATTGCCATCATGTTGGCCAAAGACGCCATGTCTTCAGACTCCTCTCGTCCTTGGCCTGCCTGGTTTACACGCAAACCCGGATAGCGTTGCAGCAGTTCGGGCACCACATTATTCAATACCTGATTATTGGCTTGAGTTGGCGTGGTGAGTTCGTTGTCTACCTCGCTGGTGACGCTGACGATGCGGAAGCCGTCCACTCGCTCGATGGTAGAAAAGCTGCGAGATTCGCTGAGGGTGGCCACAGCAGTCAGTGGCGCTTGGGTGCCGTCACTAAGGCGAATTCGAACGTCGGAGAGATTTTGGGTACTTTGGCGCTGACGTTCGGGATAGCGAACCATGACTTTTAATTCGTTGCGACCGCGCTGTATTCGTTGAACCTCTTGACCGAAGAAATGATTGCGAAGCTGCCGGGCAATATCTGCCGGCCTCAGGCCAGCGGCTTCGCCTGCCGGGGTTAGCTCGATATCGTATTGACGCTTACCCAGATTGAAGGTGTCTTGTATATCGTAAAAACCGGTTAGAGAGGCATAGTTGGCTTTTAGGTCATCCACAGCGGCATACAGTATTTCGTCCTGCTGATGAGCCAAGCGAAATTCCACAGCGGCACCGCGGCTAAAAAAGTCAGAGCGGAAAGAAAGACTTTCTACGCCGGCGATGGTGCCGGTTTCCATACGCCATTGGCGCTCCAGTGCTTGTGCAGAGAGCTTTCGCAGGGGCTCGTCCTGCAGCGTAATAACGATGGAGGATAGATGGCTGGCAGTGGTCATACCACTTCCACCCTCTGGGCCGCCGCCGCCTCGAGTGGAGCCGCCGATAGTGGAACTGATGGCTTTGAACGCGGTGCCGTCGTTAGCGTCATTGACTTGGTAGGCCGCATCAATAATCCGCTGAGCCGCTTTTTCCGTGGTTTCGAAAGGTGTGCCCACGGGGAATGTTAACGTTGCGCGAATGCTGTTGGAGTCTAAGTCTGGGAAAAAGATGAAACGAACGGCGCCACTGGACACAAGAGCGCCCGCTGCCATCAGCATGGCAATTCCCGCGAGCAAGGAAAGATAACGACTTTGTACCGCAGCCTGAACTCCGGGCAGAAAGGTTTGATCACGAAATGTCATGATGCCTCGACTGACCCGTTCCTGAAAATCCTTCAATGGCCCTTTGCTCCAAGCTTGGCCATGAGACAAGTGAGCGGGAAGAATGAAAAACACCTCCAGTAAGGACATGGTCAAGACCAAAATCACCACGATAGGTACAGAGCCTAAAATCTGCCCAAATGTGCCGGTTACGAAAAGCAGCGGGGCAAAGGCGGCCATAGTGGTCAGCACACCAATGGTCACGGGGCTGAATACACCACGTACGCCGCGCAGGGTTGCAGCGGTACTTTGGCCCGAGTGCTCTTGCTCAGTGATTATGTTTTCACCCACGACGACTGCGTCGTCCACCACGATGCCCAGGACGATGATCAGCCCGAAGAGAGAAATCATGTTGATGTTCACACCGAATGGCGCGAAAAATAAAAACGCGCCGAGAAAGGAGATGGGCACGCCCATGGCAACCCAGGTCGCCAGACGCAAATCCAACATAATCACCAGAAACAAAAAGACTAAGGCGAAGCCCAGCAGGCCGTTGCGAATCAGAAGGCTTAACCGCTGGGACAAAATGTCGGTTTGGTCATCCCAGACTTGCACCTTGGCGCCCGATGGCGGCTGAAAGTCCGCTAAAAAAGTCTTAATTTCTCCCGCGATGAGCAGGGCGTCTTCGGCTTCGGACTTCTCAACCTTAACCAGCAAGCTTCGCTGGCCATTGAACTCTTGGATGACCGGGTCATCTACGAAACCGTCGCGAATGGTCGCGACATCGCCTAAACGAAGAATGCTGCCGTCGGGGTCAGCGCGTAACACAATGTCGGAAAACTCGGTTCCAAACATACGTTTTTGATTTGTTCGAAGCAGCAGATCACCAGCATCGGTACGAAGTTCGCCGGCACTCAGGTTGATTGATGACGAGCGAATGGCTTGTGCAACTTGATTGATGGATAAATCGAATTGCCGGAGGGCTTGCTCATCAACCTCAACGGCGATTTCCAGATCCTTTGCTCCCATTAGGGATACCAGGGTAACGTTCGGTAGGGTCAGTAGCTGGTCGGCCAGATATTCTGCCGCGTCCCGTAGATTGATATCTCCTAGGTCAGAGGTCACGACTAAGGTCATGACATCGCTAACGGTTTCTGCGCGCTCGATTTCCGGTTGTTCGGCGTTTTCTGGCGGGAAATCGGCAATACGTTCAACCGCTGCCTCAACGTCATCTTTTACTTCTTTATCATCCACAGAATCTTTCAGTTCTATGGCCACTCGACCGATGTTTTCAGCAGCCGAAGAGCGAACTTCGTCAATGCCTTCGATGCCGAGTACCGCCTCTTCCACGCGACGCGTAATGGCTTCCTCCACCTCACTGGGCGTAGCCCCAGGATAGGGCACCGTGACGGTTATAATGCCCGGGTTCAAAGTCGGAAAAACCTGGGCGTTGAGGGCGACACCGGCGATTAAGCCACCAATTAGCATCAGCGCCATGATCAGGTTGGCGGCGACGGAGTTTTGGGCGAAGTAGGCAACTATGCCCCTTTCTGGTTGGGATGCTGGGGCCGGCGTTGGGATAGCGCTCGTAGATTCTAAGTTGTTGCTCATGTTTTCACCGTCATCGTGCAGCCCTCGGGTTTTAATTTCTAGGCTGGGCTAACGATTCGTCTATGGGTGTCGCGGATACCGCCATATCCGCAGATGCGTTTGCCAATGTGCCGACGACTATGCCGTCGCCAACGTCTCTACCTGCTATGACAATACCTTGATCGTTCCTGCCCAGAACGACAGGTTGGTAGCTGACGAGTCGCCCGTTTTGCACATACCAAATAATGTCATCGGCCTGCATGGCCGCTTCCGGTATGACTAAGGTGTCCGAGTATTCGGGGCCTTCAATGATCACATCGGCAAAGGTGCCGGGTTGCAACATGGATGCTCGGTCTGGGGTCTGGGGCAGAGGAATGTAGGCCTTGGCAAAGCGGCTGCGGTTGTCTAGCTGGGCGCTTACCCGATCAATACGTGCCTCGAGGTTCTGCTGGCTGGTAGAAATGATCACTCGTCGACCTCCAGCCGGCGCCAGTTGTGCCAGCTCATCTGGTGCTATGGGCACAACAAGCTCCACACTGTCCTTGGCATAGGCCTGCCCAAAGGCTCTACCGCCAGTGATCAACTGTCCGACTTGGGCTGAGGATTCGGTAATCATGCCGTCGAAGGGGAGGGAAAACTGGGTCCTCTCCAGTGCCAATAGGGCGACTTCGGCACGAGCCTCGGCGGAGCGAAGTTGCGCTGCTGCCTGGGCGATCTGAGGGCGTAGGGCCACTAAATTTGGAACAGCCTTGCCAGGGTTCAGCAACGCGTAGTTTTTCACCGCAGCGTCACTGCGGGCTTGCTGAAGCCGCAGGTTCGCGCGCTGGACGGCGACATCGGCCTGGGCTTGCTTCACTTGGAGCAAAAAATCATCGGGTTCGATGGCGACTAAGGTTTCGCCAGCGCGAAAAGCGCCGCCAACTCGCATGGCCGGGGACAAAGCTTCAATGCGACCGGAAATCTGCGGGACTAAATCCACATAGGCTGTCACGCCAACACTGCCGTTTCCGGCAACCAAAATTTTCTGTGTACCAGCTCGCGGGGTAATAACAGAGACCTTGGGTACAATTGGCGCCGCTGCCGCAGTCATGCCGCTCGGAGCAATTGGCACCGCGGGTTCTCGTGACAGGTAAACCGCCAGAGCGGTTGCAGCCAAGACACCAACAATTTGCAGGGTGCCTACCAACCGGCCGCCGGTGCTGCGCCACCCACGGTCAGGAAGTGGGGCAGCATCCTCCACAGCTGGATCATCGTCGTATTCATCTGATGTCGCTTTCAAGTTGGCGCGGTCGTCGCTAACGTTCCGTAAGCTCTTCATCATGGATTTTCTTTCCCCAGCACATGGCTGATAATACTGGTGTCTGTCGGTACGTTCCGAACAGGGCCTAGGTCGATGTGTCGGATTATTGAGTCTAGGTCACTAATGCGACCCCACATACCCGAGTATGGTGGCGGCGCTTGGGTGAATTGACCGTGAAGGAAATTCTGTGACCGATACAACATTTATACTTACTCGTTCTCTGCAATTCACCGTTGCAGTTTGCTCAAACGTCTTGCCCCAAAGCCAAGGGTTAATCCCATGAGTCTGACGATCAATTCTTGTAGGATATTTCGCCAGTGAAAACAGGCAGCGACAAGCTGCCATAACGCCGAATTTTATAATAAGGAAAAAGCATGAATGCGACGCCAAACTCAGATCAATCCTTAAGCCAGGCTTTGGAGTTTAAGTCCGGCCAGCGTATGAAGAATCGATTCATGCTGGCGCCGCTAACCAATTCCCAAAGCCATGCAGATGGGCGCCTCTCAGATGAGGAATTTCATTGGCTCACCATGCGTGCCAAGGGACAATTTGGGCTGACCATGACCTGCGCGGCTCACGTACAGGCGGTAGGGCAGGGTTTTCCTGGTCAGCTTGGGATTTTCAGCGACGAGCACTTAGAGGGACATAAGCGGCTCGCCGAGGCCATTAAGTCAGAAGACAGTGTGGCAGTGTTGCAGCTTCACCATGCGGGCATGCGCTCTCCAGAAGCGCTTATCGGTCAACAGCCGGTGTGCCCGTCTGATGATCAAGAGACCGGTTCTCGCGCACTGACGCTGGAGGAAGTCAAAACCCTTCGGGACGACTTTGTTGCGGCGGCCGTGCGTTCTCAGCAAGCGGGATATGATGGTGTTGAAATTCACGGGGCCCACGGCTACATCGTTTGTCAGTTTTTGAGTCCAGAAACCAATCAGCGAGACGACGAGTACGGTGGTTCTTTGGAAAATCGGCAACGCCTTATAATGGAGATCGCCCAAGGCATTCGTGACCAATGTGGATCGAATTTCATGCTTGGTGTGCGTGTGTCGCCAGAGCGCTTCGGTATGCAGCTGCAAGAGGTGTTGGACACCTGTCAAAGATTAATTGACGAAGATTTGGCGGATTTTCTCGACATCTCTCTTTGGGATAGTTTCAAGTTGCCCGAAGAAGAGGCTCACAAGGATCAAAGCCTACTTGACTACTTCGCCCAGCTTGATCGCGGCCAGGTGAAGCTTACTGTGGCGGGTAAAATCCGCACCGCGGAAGAATGCAGGGATGTCATGAATGCAAAAATTGATTTTGTCACCATTGGCAGAGCGGCGATTTTGCATCACGATTTTCCCGTCAAGGTATTGGCAGATTCTAGCTTTGAACCGATTGCGATCCCGGTTAGCCGAACCCATCTACTGGCCGAAGGTCTCAGTCCGACCTTCGTTGAGTACATGAACAGCTGGAAAGGCTTTGTCGCAGAAGAATAAACCGTAAGTTCACGTTCACTTCACTGATACAACCGTAGCCTGCCGGCAAACGTCGACAGGTATGGCATGAAACAGATAGGCATCATTGGCGATGTACACGCAGAGGATCTACGCCTTCGAGTGGCCCTAGATTTTCTTCGCGAATCTGAAGTTGACGCCATTTTGTGCACGGGCGATCTGCCCGATGGGCGCGGAGACTTGGATATTTGCTGCCAGTTGTTGCAGACGCATGGCGTGATGACCGTGGCTGGGAATCACGAGCGCTGGTTCCTACAGGATAAAGTTCGTCATGTTGCCGACGCCCACCTGCGCTGTCATGCCAGTTCTGAGACCGTGGCATATTTGTCGGGTCTTCCCCAAACCCACCACATCGACACTGTGGATGGCGAACTGTTGCTGTGCCACGGCATTCTCGATGATGACTTAGCAAAAATCTGGCCTGGTTCAGAGAAGTCTGCCAGCCGTTGCTCTGCACCCCTAGACAAACTGCTGCAGCAAGATGCACCGCCCCGATTCCTCATTAACGGCCATATGCACTTTCGTACGGTAATCGACTTCCCTAAAACCCAAGTGATTAATGGCGGCACGCTGAAGGGCCAGTTCGCGGGCTTTTCGTTACTGGATATTGAAGCACAGTGTATCCACAGCTTTAATTTTACCTGTGATCAACAGGTTGAAGCGGCGGGCACATTGGATTTAGCCTCACGGCAAGATCGTCGAGTCTGGCAGTCTACAGGGGAATTCGATGGTGTCTGGCAGCCGGTGATGCTTCATCGAGGCTGAGCCTTAATGGGCTCGTGCGAATGGCTGGGCAAAAGACCAGTCCAGAAGGTGGAATAGAGTATGCAGCCAAAGGCGGAGATAACTTGGGCGGAATTCGCCAAGGTCGACATGCGGGTGGGATGCGTTCAGCGGGCCGAGGCCTTTCCTGAAGCCCGCAAGCCCGCAATTAAGCTGTGGCTGGATTTTGGTCCTGAGGTCGGTATTCGTAAGACTAGTGCTCAAGTTACAGACCATTACCAACCCCAGGATCTTATCGGTCGTCATTTAGTGGCAGTGGTGAATTTCCCTTCTAAGCAAATCGGTCACTTTATGAGCGAGTGCCTTATTTTGGGTGCCGTTGATGACGAGGGCGCCGTTATGCTGGTGTCGCCCCACCAAGACGTGTCCCCCGGACAACCCATCGCCTAAGCTCCCAGCCTGCCCGTCAAGGGTTCTCCGAGGTTCACAAACGCTGGATTGCCCGGGGGTGGCTCTTATCAGGCATACTCGACAAAAATGAGGGTCTTTCTATGAGCCAACAAGCGGATTACATAATCGTCGGGGCCGGCAGCGCCGGCTGCGTGCTCGCGAACCGATTGTCTGCAGACAAAGATGTGCACGTGCTGCTGCTAGAAGCAGGGGGTGAAGATAAAAATCTCTTTATCCATATGCCGGCTGGTTACGCTCGGTTAGTGCCCGAAGCCAATGCATCAAATTACGGCTATGAAACCGAGCCGGAGCCCAATGTGGGAGGGCGTCGCATGTATTGGCCCCGAGGGCGTGGCTGGGGCGGTTCGTCCTCCATCAATGCCATGGTCTATATTCGTGGACATGCGGCTGATTACGATCAATGGGCCCAGGCGGGCAATAATGGTTGGTCCTATGCTGATGTTCTGCCTTATTTCAAACGCGCTGAATCCTTTGAGGGCACAGGAGACAGTGACTATCACGGCTATGACGGGCCGTTATCGGTGAAAAAGTCCAATCGGACCGATGACATCTTATTGGATCGATTCGTTCAGGCCGGGCAGCAAGCGGGCTTTCCGCTGACAGATGACTTTAACGGCCGACAGCAGGAAGGTTTTGCTCGCTACGAACACACCATGAAAGGTTCTCGACGATGCAGCGCTGCCCAAGCCTACCTGCATCCTATTCGACATCGGTCGAACCTGACTATCCTCTCCAATGCTAGCGCGGACGCCATCGCGTTTACCGGACGGCGTGCGACGTCGATCGATGTGATTGTCGGCGGAGAGCGCAGAACCCTTACGGCCCGTAAAGAAATCATACTGGCTGCCGGAGCCCTCAACTCACCTCAGATTCTCTTGCGTAGTGGGGTTGGTCCCGCAGCGCAAATCACCCCCCACGGGCTGTCGGTGGTTCATGAGTTGCCCGGCGTCGGTCAAAACTTGCAAGATCATATTGGTGTTGTGAGCCAGTTCGCCTGTACCCAACCCGTGACCTTGGCGCGCTCTGCCACCCCTTTACGGACTATTTGGGCAGGCATTAAGTTTCTTGTTAACGGTACCGGAGACGCATCGTTTCCTCCCACTGCGGGAGGGGCGTTTATTAAATCTCAGCCGAGTAAGGAATTGCCGGATATGCAAATTCACTACGTCAGCGCTGCCATGCAAGACGTCCATGGCAGGGCAGGCGTGACGCCAGGACATGGCTTTTCCAGCATCGTTTATGCCTGCCGACCCCAGAGTCGAGGATACGTTGGGCTTAAGGATGCTCAGGTAGACAGTGCGCCGTTGCTTCATCCTAATTATTTTTGTGTGGAACAAGATCTCATCGATACCCGCAATGGTTTTCGTCAAACCCGTCGTGTCTTCATGCAGGCGGCGTTTGATGATTTTCGCGGTGAGCAACTCAAACCGTCCGCAGAAATTGATATAGACAATGATGACGAGTTGGATGCGTGGATCAGGCAAACTGGTGAAACCCTGTATCACCCAGTAGGCACCTGTAAGATGGGTCAAGACGATATGTCGCTAACCAATGAACAGGGACAGGTTCACGGTTTGGAAGGGCTGCGGGTCGTGGATGCATCACTGATGCCCACATTGATTGCGGGTAACACCAATGCTCCGACCATCATGATGGCAGAGAAGATTTCCGATGCGATCAGAGGACATCATGCCTTAGCGGCAGAGCCTGCTGTGGACTAGAGCGCCAAGATAGGGGTCAAAG
>JAQWIX010000127.1 GCA_029248675.1 Pseudomonadales bacterium
TGCAATTGAGGCTTTTTGCACTAGCCCGGTTACGTTGATGCCTAAATCCATTGGTCCCCTCCCTTGATTTACCTAGACCCTTACCTTCCTAAACACCTTTTGGGGTCACATGATTGCAGACACGATGCCCACACCTCGACAAAAAGCACCATAAATCCCTACCCGATGAGCGTGTCTAAGTAGATACTTGCATAGTGCAAGGTACATTTTGCTCGAGTTGTGGGCATCGTGTCTGCAATCATGTGACTCCAAAAGGTGTTTAGGAAGGCAAGGGTCTAGGTAAATCAAGGGAGAGGATCAATGGATTTAGGCATCAACGGAACCGGGCTAGTGCAAAAAGCCTCAATTGCAGCGGTGACAGAAAGTGCGCGACAGGCCAAGGCCGATGGTTTTAGCCACTATTGGTTGGCAGAACACCCCACTGGGGGTTTCGATGCCATCACGGCGCTGGCCATGGTTGGTGCACAAGTGCCGGATATTGAGCTGGGCACGGCCATCGTACCCACATTCCCTCGTCATCCAATGACGTTGGCTGGGCAGGCCCTGACTGCAAGCAACGCCATGGGTGGAAACTTCACCCTTGGCATCGGGCTGTCTCACGAACCAATGATGGCTCAGCTGGGTCTGGCTTTTGAAAAACCCATTCGTCACCTACGTGAGTATCTGAGCATTTTGATGCCCTTACTGCACAGTGGCGCTGTGACCTTTGACGGGGAGCTCTTGAGCTGTACGGGACAATTCTTTCAACCGCCAGAACGCCCGGTGCCCGTGCTTGTAGCGGCCTTGGGACCACAAGCCCTCGGTGTGGCCGGGCGGTTAGCGGACGGTACAACCCTTGCCTGGGTGGGACCGAAGACCGTAAAAGAGCACATCGTGCCGCGAATCAGAGAGTCTGCGGCTGCCAGTGGGCGCCAACGGCCGCGCGTCCTGGCCACGCTGCCAGTGTGTGTAACTGATCAGCCGGAAGTCCTGCGGCAGTCTATTGGCCGAGGGTTGTCCATGTACGGCAAGCTACCATCCTATCAAGCTATGTTTCAGCGCGAAGGCGTCCACGGCCCGGCGGATTTGGCCATTGTTGGTAGCGCCGAACAGGTGAAAGAAGAAATCGTCGGTTTGGCCGAGGCCGGTGTGACGAGTTTTGCGGCGTCTGAATACTGTTTGACGCCTCAAGAACGAACCGATACTCGGCAGACACTGCTGAAACTGATTGGAGACGTGTGATATGGAACTACAAACGCTGGAGGCCACGGCGAGTCAGGAAGACGTTCTTCAGGCGCTGGAAATTGCCGGTGCGGTGATCGTGAAAGACCTGATCAGCGAGGATGTTGTTGGGCGTTTTGAATCAGAGGTGCGGCCTTATATCGATCGGACGCCAACGGGCCGAGACGCATTTTCCGGCAAGGGCACGAAGCGCACAGGTGCCTTGGCGGCCCGCTCGGCAACCTGCCGGGACCTGATACTGAACGAGTTGGTCCTGGGCGCTGCCGAGCAGTATTTGCAGCCGTTTACACGCAAGATTTTGCTGCATTTGACCCAAACCATTGAGATTCATCCGCACAGTCCAGCCCAAGAAATTCATCGAGATCGATACGCTTGGGGTTCCTATATGCCACGGGATATCGAGCCCCAACTGAACACGATCTGGGCCATGACCGATTTTACAGAAGAAAATGGCGCCACCCACTGTGTGCCGGGAAGCCACCGCTGGGACTGGAAGCAAAAGGCACAGCCAGATCAGATTCGCCAAGCTGTGATGAGCAAGGGCTCTGTCTTTTTCTACAGCGGCAGCGTCTTACACAATGGGGGGGCAAATCGCTCGGATCAGCCTCGACTGGGACTGAATTTGACTTATTGCCTCGGCTGGCTGCGTCAAGAAGAAAACCAGTATTTGTCCTGTCCGCCGGAAGTGGCGAAAGACTTGGATCCCAAACTTCAAGACTTGCTGGGCTATACCCAGGGCGAATACGCGCTGGGTTATTATTCTGATCCCTTCGATGAAACCGGCTCTTTGGAGGTCGCGCCGCCAGAGAGGGCGGTCAAAGCCGCGGTTAAGAGCATCGCCCTCGGCGGTCTACCGGATTAATTCGACTCTGGCTTTGAGTGCTGGCTATCGGTAATCAGCGCTCGTAGCATGGCGATGGTCATCAGCGCCATGACAACGGAGAAGGGTAGAGCGCCGATGATCATGGCTGAACGCAGGGCGTTCATGCCTCCAGCGCTCAGCAAAGCGCCTATGAGGACAGTAAAGATGATTCCCCAGATGATTATGTGATGAGTGCCTTTTTGGCTTTGGCTGCCGCCGGAGGCTAGGGTGTTGATTATCAAAATACCGGAGTCGGCAGAGGTCACCAGAAAGGTAAGTAATAGCACCACCACTACCGCGGAAAGTGCCACCGCAAGACTGGGCGAGAGCATCAAATTGATGGTGGCAAACAGCTGCGCTGAAATGTCCGCATTAACGATATTGCCATTCGCGACGCCCTGCAGTTCCAGGTCGATGGCTGTGGCTCCCACAAAGGCTAGCCACGTCAGGCAAATGATGGCTGGCATGATAATGGCCCCGAGCACGTATTCGCGAACGGTACGACCCTTTGAAACTCGCGCAAGGAACATACCCACAAACGGCGCAAAGGCGATCCACCATGCCCAATAAAAAATATTCCATGCGGCCTGCCAATCACTGAGTGCCTGAGGTGTTCCCGCCTCGCCACCATTCCAGATTGTCACTGACATGGTGGGTAGCCATCGAACATATTCGGTCAGGCCCGAAACAAACATGTCGCCGGCGAAGGCCGTTGCTCCAAAAATCACAAATATGAGCAGCAGTAGCCAAGACAGCGCCATGTTGAGATTGGAAATCCATCTGATG
>JAQWIX010000167.1 GCA_029248675.1 Pseudomonadales bacterium
AACATGACTTTGCCTAGAATCGCTTCATCGCCGAGCCCTTCATCTGAAGCCACCGCGATGGCCGCCAGCGCGTTCATCACGTTGTGATGCCCGGGCAAATTAATGCGGACATCTAACGCATCACCCAAACCCGTGCGGGTCACCTTAAAGCGCCATTGCTGCCCTGCAGATTCCACTTCACTGGCGCGAACTTGAGCGCCCTCGGCATAACCGTAGGTAATCACTGAGCGAGCAAAGTCTTCACTCAGAGCCAACGCCTCGGGATCATCTGCACACACTACGATGCTGCCGTAAAACGGCAGGCGATGAGTAAACTCTACGTAGGCGGCTTTCATCTTGGCAAAATCATGGTCATAAGTGGCCATATGATCTTCGTCGATGTTGGTAATAACCGCGGTCATAGGCTGCAGGTGTAAAAAAGATGCATCGCTCTCATCGGCCTCCGCAATCAGATAGCGGCCGACTCCCAGCTCTGCGTTGGTGCCTGCACTGTTCAGCAGGCCGCCAATAACAAAGGTGGGCGAAAGCCCGGCGCAGCGAAAAATCTCGGTAATGAGACTGGTCGTGGTGGTTTTACCATGAGTTCCGGCCACAGCAATGCCATGCCGGTAGCGCATTAGCTCGCCCAGCATTTGCGCTCTGGGGACAACGGGCAGTCGGTGCTCCTTGGCTGCCAAAAGCTCCGGATTCGTCGGATCTATGGCAGAGGAAACCACGAGCACATCCGCCCCCTGAACCCATTTCGCATCGTGCTGCAAAAACACCCTAGCGCCCTTGGAACGCAGGCGCTCAGTGTTGGCCGACTCTTTAACGTCAGAGCCTGTCACCTGATATCCCTGATTCAGCAGCACCTCGGCGATACCGCTCATGCCAGCACCACCGATCCCTACAAAGTGGATAGTGCGGATTCGACCCATTTCTGGCACGTGGTACTCGTTGACATCTGCCATCAGGTCTTCTCCGGGTAACTGCAACGCAAAACAAAGGCGGTCAAAGCGCAAGACACCATCAAACTGTTACCGCCATAGCTGATGAAAGGCAGGGTCAAACCCTTGGTTGGTAGTACCCCTACGTTGACGCCAACATTAACCAAAAACTGATAAGCAAAGATAAATCCCGCGAAATAGCAGCAGTAGCCTGCAAATAAACGACCGGTCAAAAGACAGTTCTTTGCGACATTCAACACGACGAAAACAAAGAAGCAATAAAGCGCAATCAAGGCTATAGCGCCCACGCTACCCAACTCTTCGGCGACCACTGCAAAAATAAAATCGTTGTGGGCCTCGGGCAAGTAAGAGAGCTTTTGTATGCCTTCGCCAAGCCCCAGTCCGGTGAGCTCTCCACGACCAAAAGCGATCAGAGCCTGTACCAACTGGTAGCCCGTATCATAGGGAACCGCCCAGGGATCGGTAAAAGCGATCATCCGACGCATGCGAAATGGCTCAAGCCATATCATGGCCGCAAATAGCAGCCCTCCACCAACCACCATAAGCATCACAAATCGGAGCTTCGCCCCAGCCATGAATAGCACCGACAACGTTGCAGCGAACACCACTGAAGCAGAGCCTAAGTCAGGTTCTGCTACAACTAAGGCACAAATAACGAACACCATGCCCAAGGGAAGAAAGATCCGGTTGGGCTGGTTTTGCAACCGCTCATGGTAACGAGAAAGATAGCCCGCCAGATAAATCATCAAACCGAATTTTGCTACTTCTACGGCCTGAAGATTAAACCCTCCCAATCGAATCCAGCGGGTGGCTCCCTTGGCTTCGTGCCCTAAACCGGGCACCAGAACCGCCAACACCAATACAAGAGAGACCAGCCAACCCAACCAATAAAAACGCGCCCAAAGGGAAAGCGGTACCGTTAAAATCAAGGTGACCAAAAAGGCAGAAATCGCCAGATTGATGAACTGCTTTTCGATGAAATTGCCGGGCATGGCGACAGACGCAGAGCTCACCATGATGGTGCCAAAAACAAGTAGAGCAGCCCATGGCACAAGCACCATGACGCTTTGTCGCGGCAACGATAGCTCAGGACTGTTCAAGATCCACTCCCGAAATTTGGAAATCTAGATAACGGTTGACCGAGGCCGCGAAGTGGTCCCCGCGCTGGGAAAAATTGTCGTACATATCCAAACTGGCACAGGCCGGAGATAACAACAGAGTGTCGCCAGACCGAGCACAGGCTATGGCGGCGTCCACTGCCTCATCCATGGTCTCTACCTGATGCCACGCCACCCCGTGCTGCTGAGCAATATGATTAATGCGAGGGGCATCAACACCGAGTGTAAACAAGACCCTTACCCGACCTTCCATGGCTGCCCCCAAGGGCGTTAGGTCAGCGCCCTTGCTGTCACCTCCAGCAATCAAAATCAGTGACTGGTTGCCCTCGAACCCCTCCAGAGCTGCCATGGTAGCGCCGACGTTGGTGGCTTTAGAGTCGTCAATGCAGTGTAAGTGGGCAGGGCCTGGCACAGAAACGAAACGGTGGGGTAGCGGAGCAAAATTCGCCAGCTGTTCTACCGCCTTGCTTGGTTCGATCCAGGGCTTTACCAGGGCCAAAGCCCACAGACAGTTTTCTATGTTGTGACGGCCCGACAGAGGTAACTCGCTTGCCGACATCAGCGGCTCATCGGCGAAACATATCCACGTCTCGCCCTGACGGTCCTTGATACCCCAAGCGTCGCCTTGCACCGACTTACTGCCCGAGATCCATGCATCCAAAGCAACATCTGTGTCGCTTACAACATCGGTAGCACCTACCCGATACTGGGCCTTATCGTAAATCCTGCACTTGGCGGCGGCATAACTGGCAGCGCTGCCATGCCAATCGAGATGATCGTCGCCAATATTCAAGACTCCGGCACTGGCAAGTTCCAAACCGCCGCTGTAGGCCAACTGGAAACTGGAGAGCTCTAGCACAAAAAACTGCGCTTCTTCAGAGAGCAAGTCCAAGGCAGGCGGACCAAGATTACCGCCAACCCCGCAGGCGAATCCCCAGTTTTGAAGCAAATGTCCGACCAAGGAAACGACGGTGCTTTTGCCGTTGGTTCCAGTTACGCCAATCACAGGCACATCGGTCATCGCCAAGAAAAGATCGATGTCTGTACAAATGGGCAAACTGAGATGTCGTGCCTGTTCCACCAAGGGATGTTGAGGCGACAAGCCCGGGCTCACGACCACTTTGGCAGTCCGCTGGGACACCTCATGGGGCCAGCTATCGCACTGCCAATAGTATTCACCTGCCGCCGGCAGTATTTGATCCGGTGGCGGTCGAGTATCAATGACCGCGAACCCTTGGCCCCTGCCAGCCAGGTGCCGAGCCACGGACTGCCCCGTGACACCAAAGCCGAGAATGACGGTTAAAGACGCATCGTTCATCGCAACTTCAGCGTGGACAAACCGATGGTGACGAGGACAAGTGTGATGATCCAAAAACGCACGATCACCCGGGGTTCCGGCCAGCCTTTAAGCTCGAAGTGATGGTGTATGGGTGCCATACGAAACACGCGCCGGCCAGTGAGACGAAATGAGATCACCTGGATAATGACGCTGGCGGTTTCTAGCACAAACAACCCCCCCATGATTAACAGGACGATTTCGTGGCGAACGATGATGGCGAGCAAACCTAGTGCCGCCCCAAGAGCCAGAGCACCGACATCACCCATAAAGATTTGGGCGGGATAGGTGTTGAACCACAAAAAACCTAAGCCGGCGCCGATCAAGGCTCCACAGAACACGGCCAGCTCGCCAGAGCCTGCGATGTAGGGAATTTGCAAATAGGTAGAAAATTCAATATTGCCAGTTACATAGGCAATTAAGCCCAAGGCAGCACCCACCATTACCGCCGGTAAAATAGCCAGTCCGTCTAGGCCGTCAGTAAGATTTACCGCGTTGCTCATACCGACGATCATCAAATAGCCCAGCACCACGAACCAAGCACCCAGGGGCACCATGACACTTTTAAAGAAGGGTACGTACAGAGCCGTCTCTGCAGGCACCGATGCGACACTGTAGAGATACAGAACTGCCCCAAGGGCAAAGACCGACTGCCAAAAATACTTCCAGCGCGCGGACAAACCGTCAGAGTTCTTTCGCGAAATTTTTAAATAATCATCGAGCCAACCGATAAGACCGAAGGCGACGGTAACCGCTAAAACCAACCAAACGTAGCGGTTAGTTAGGTCGCCCCAAAGCAACGTGGTTAGCGCAATAATCACCAGAATCAGCGCACCGCCCATGGTCGGCGTGCCGGCCTTACTGAAATGGGAAGAAGGCCCATCATCTCTGACCTGCTGTCCAATTTGAGCATCGCTCAACCATGCAATCATGCGCGGACCAATCAAAAGCGACGCCCCGAGGGCCGTGATCACACTGACCATGGTTCGCAGGGTAAGGTACTGAAAAACCGCAAAGCCGCTGACAAATTGCGACAAATAGTCTGTTAACCAAAGCAGCACTAAGCGTTCTCCCTGAACAGTTTTTCAACGATTTCGATATCGCTAAAGGCATGTTTGATGCCGTGAATTTCTTGGGTGTTTTCGTGCCCTTTGCCGGCGATCAGCACAACGTCATCGGATCTAGCATCAGCGATGGCTTGACCGATCGCGGCCTCACGGTCTGCCAAGACTGATACTTTCGTCAGCTGCTGGGCGGAAAGGTCGTCTTGCATATCCTCAATGATTTGCTGCGGCTCCTCGCTTCGAGGGTTATCCGAAGTAAACCAGACTTGGTCAGAGCCGTTCACCGCCACACTTCCCATGGCCGCGCGCTTACCCTGATCCCTATCCCCACCACAGCCAACAACACAGACAAGGCGCCCTCGGCATTGTGCAGCTAACGCAGACAACACCTTTTTCAACGCGTCAGGCGTGTGTGCAAAGTCCACTATGACTTTGGGCGTACCAAAATCGCCCTCAATGACCTGCATTCTGCCGGGTATTGGCTGCAGTTGGGGCAGGGCCTGACTCAATGCGTCGATACTATGACCCAAACCCAACAGCACGCCTATGGCGGCAGCCACGTTAGCCAGAGCAAAGTCAGCAGCCACTGGAAGCGTCGTTTCAAGCCGCCCCCAAGGCGTATCGAAGAGCACGTGCATACCACGGCGTACGCCAGTGGCCCGCCATGCGATGTCGCCAGCGGCGCCAAAACTGATCACTTCGTCTGCCCGACAACAAGTGATGAGCCTTCGACCAAGTTCATCGTCGGCATTGATCACCGCAAGCTTCAGCGGCCAGCTCGTAAACAGCTTGGCCTTGGCCTCAGCATATTTCTCCATGCTTTGGTGGTAGTCCAGATGGTCTCGCGTCAAGTTGGAAAATACGCCCACGTCTAACTCAACATGCTTAGCGCGATCCTGATCCAGTGCATGAGAACTAATTTCAAATGCCGCCCGCTGCAAGCCTTGGTGTTTGAATCCGGAAAGCAATCGCTGCAGGGTCACCGGAGGAGGCGTGGTCATAGACGTCGGCGAGAGTTGATCAAGGACGCCATTTCCCAAGGTACCGCTGTATCCGCTGTTCATCCCCAACAGATTGCTGAGATTGGCTACATGGTAGGCGATGGAGGTTTTACCATTAGTGCCGGTAACACCGACACAACTAAGCTCTCTTGACGGATAGGCATAAAAATCAGCGGCCAATGCCCCGCGCTGTAAAGCTAAGCTAGGCATCTTAACCACAGGCAGCCCGGGCAACCCTGGCTCTGGCGCTTGTGCATCGACGACGAACCCAACGGCCCCTTTCTCTTCTGCTTGTTTGATGTGCTCGGCACGCTGAAACAGGTCACTTGCACAGGCTATGAAAACATCCCCCTGCCGTACTTGGGAAGACTCTTCGCTCAAGCCAGTCACGCCTTTGATCTGGCGGATTTTATGAGTGGTTTGCAACAGGGGCGCCGGTGTTTTCACTATCGGTCTCGTTTTGCCAGCAACGTGTTAGCGCGTGGAGACTCATCCACACCGCTGCGGTTTTTGTCTGGCATTACACCCAGCAAGCGCAAACTGTGCTCTGCGACTCTTGCGAAAATCGGCGCTGCAACTTGACCACCGCTGGCACTACCCGACTGAGGTTCGTTCACTACGACCACCATCACAATGCGGGGATCACTTACCGGCGCAATACCTGCGAACAATGCAACATGGCGCTCGTCGTTATAGCCATTTTGGCCTAGTACTCGCGCCGTTCCCGTCTTACCTGCCACTCGATAATGATCAATGCTCGCCTTGGCAGCGGTACCACCCCGCTCGGTCACCTGCTCCATCATGGCAACTACCTCAGCAGCCGCCTCAATATCAAAGACGCGTTCGGATTCAGGGGGACGGGTACGCTTGAGAATACTCAAGGGCAGTCGATTACCGTGGCTGGCCAAAGTCACATAGGCGGATGCCAATTGCATCGGGGTTACGCTAAAACCATAGCCATAAGACATCACCACTCGGGAAACTCTGGATGTTCGACCTACGTTACTGAATCTGCCAATGGCCTCTCCGGGCAGGCCAGTGCCAACGTATTCACCAATACCGCTGCGTTGCAGTACTTGAAAGACCGACCCTTCGGGTAGATCGAGCGTGACCTTGGCAATGGCAACCTGACTGGATTTTTGAATCGCTTGGGACAGCGAAATCGTATTCAGATTCACCGGATCCTGAATCATTTTATTGTCGATCCAGAAATAACCCGGGGAGGTTTCAATCTTGCTATCGCTTCCATACCTACCAGTTTCCAGAGCTGCCATGGCCGTAAAAGGTTTAATGGTCGATCCAGGCTCGTAGGTATCTGTGACCACACGATTGCGGGTCGGTATACGCTGATTGATAGGGCCGTTGGGGTTGAAGGATGGCTGGTTAACCAGGGCCAGTATCTCACCGGTTTTCACATCAACCATAATCAACGACCCAGACTTAGCCGAATGGCTTTGCACCGCTGATTTTAGCTCGCGATAGGCAATGTACTGCAGCCGTGAGTCGATGCTCAGCTGCAAATCTGTTCCGAATCGGGGTGCTCTTCCATACTCTAGGTCGTCAATAGCCTGTCCTTTGCGATCGCGCAGAACCGTTTTTGTCCCTGGCTCGCCACGCAGCTGTTCCTCAAAGGCAAGCTCAATACCCTCTAGTCCCAGATCGTCAATATTCGTCATGCCCACAACATGGGCGACGGACTCACCAGCAGGATAGTAACGGCGATACTCTGGGACGAGGGAAACATGGCCTAATTTGAGTTGGCGCACGGCGTCCATACGCTCCCAACTCACGTGCCGCCGTAAGTACAAAAAACCCCGTTGCCGATTGTTGAGAATTGTCCGTTCAAGTTCTCCGGCTCCAAGTTCCAGCACCCGGGCCAGTTCACTAAGTTCGGTTTGGTTGGTGGCATCGAAGAGCTTGGGATTCACCGCCACCGCGAACACCGGGGTGCTCACAGCCAAAGCCTCACCATTACGGTCGTAAATCATGCCGCGCATAGCCGGCAAATCTTCCTTATAGACCGATCGCCTGTCGCCTTCTTCCTGCAAAAAGTCACGCTCGGTGACACCTAAGTAGACCACGCGCACCGACAGCGCCAACGCCGTGGTGGCAAAACAGACTAAAAAGAGATAGTGGCGCCAAGTACTCACGGCACCACCTCTTTGATCTCTGCGGGAAACGCCATCTGCAGCTCTTGGGTCGCAACAACTTCAACAGTCTGCAAACCCGCAAATGTGCTGCGCTCTAGCAAGAGGCGGCTGTGCTCTGCCAACAAGCGGTCTTGCGCCTTCTGAGACTGATCTAAAGCGGTATGCAGGCTTCGCAGCTCTTGAGCGCCTTTGACGACAGAAATGCCGCTGGCGATAACGCCAACAAGTAATGCAGCCAAAGCCAACAGCGGCCAAACTCCTATCGACAGAACCGGTGCGCTTTGTTTTCGCCGGCGCGCATTAGTCTTCGGTGCGGCAGCCGTCGCGACAAGTAAAGAAAGCCGACGCCTAATCACTGATAAGCACCCGCTCAATTACCCGGAGCGTAGCACTGCGAGATCTGGGATTTGCCGTTTGCTCTGCCAACGCTGCTTTAATTGGAGGGCACACCAACCGACCGGGCACCAGCGCGTCCACATGACGCAACGGCAGCCGGCGCGGCATTTTCGGAGGCTGGCTCAGCTGGCGAAAAGTATGTTTCACTTTCCGATCCTCCAATGAATGAAAAGAAATCACCGCTAATCGACCGCCAAGGGCCAAGGATTGAAAACCTTGCTCTAAGCCCCTTTCAAGTTCAGTTGTTTCTTCATTCACGAAAATGCGAACGGCTTGGAAAGTTCTCGTTGCAGGATGTTTGCGCTGAAATCCCCGGGGCTTCGGCGTGGCTTGAGAGACGGCATCCGCCAACTCAAGGGTCGTGTGCATCGGACGCGCGGCCGCAATGGCCTTGGCGATCCGCCTAGCGTTTTTTTCCTCGCCGTACATCCAAAGCACCTGAGCGATGTCGGCTTCCTCGGCTGAGTTTAGCCAGTCGGCTGCCGACTGGCCCTCAGTCGGATTCATACGCATGTCCAACGGCCCATCGGCAGCAAAACTAAAGCCGCGCTCGGCGTTATCCAACTGGGGCGACGACACGCCAATATCCATCAAAATGCCCTGAACGCTGCCTATTTTCAGTTCATCAAGCACTTGGCTCAACTCCGAGAATCGGGCCTGATGTATGGAGAAACGCTGATCCTGCGCGGCAAGGACAGCCCCTTGAACAACTGCTTCCGGGTCTCTATCCAGACCGATCAGTCTGCTGTTAGGCGTCAACTGCTTTAGAATCTCCCGACTGTGACCGCCGCGGCCGAAGGTTGCGTCGACAAACACATCGGACGGTTCGGACAATTCGGCGCTGGCGCCGCTGCCACTCAGCAAGTGCGAGACTGCCTCCTGCAGTAGAACCGGCAAGTGCTCTTGACTGTTTTCGGCCACCAACTCAGATCCGGTCATACAGACAACCCGTCGAACAACGCTTCACTGTCCAAAAGCGCTGCACCTTCTTCTCGCCACAAATCGAGGCGCTGCTGCCAGTGGTCTGCGGACCAAATTTCTATCTTGTTACCCTGACCCACTAGAACCAGTTTTTTCTTTAAACCGCCAAAATCCCGAAGCATGGATGGCAGCAACAACCGACCAGCGGCGTCCAACTCCAAATCCGTCGCGTGACCAATGAGCAGACGCTGAAGCAGCCTCGCCTGGGGATTTATGTTGGAGAGGTTTTCGAGTTTGCCTTGCACTAACTCCCATTCCGCTAACGGATACAACAGTAAGCAGGACTCCCGCATATCTATGGTAACCACGATCCGCCCATCGCTGGCGACGGCAACCGCGTCGCGGTAGCGCGCAGGCAGCGCCATACGGCCCTTGGCGTCCATGGTTACACTGCTAATGCCGCGGAACATGATTACTTATGCGGATTTTATTTGCCTTAATCAGACCTTGGGCCTCGACTCACACCGCTGTCGCGGCAAAGCCCTATAGGACTGGCAAATTACCCACTTTTCTCCACTTTTTCCCAATTCGGCACACTATAGTCCTGATTGCAAACGAGTCAACCGACAATGCCACCACAGATGCCCATAACCTTTGGAAAAATAAGTGATTTTTGGGGGTCTTTCGCGCCAAAAGCGAAACCCAAAGCCGAGGCATGACCAACGGACAATACCCCGAGGGGTTTGGTTTACAGCGAATAGGAATGAAAAGAATTGAGAGTCAGCCTATAAGCCGGGTTCTGTCGTGAACAGTCATTCATCTAGGGTCGTCGTCACCAACGACCTCAAGCGGCCTACCCGGATCCAACGCGGACAACGTCAATGGATCCCTATTTGGCCTTGCTCTAGGTGGGGTTTACCTTGCCACGACGTGTTACCACGCGCGCGGTGCGCTCTTACCGCACCCTTTCACCCTTACCCGATTACCTAAGTAAACGGGCGGTCTACTCTCTGCTGCACTTTCCGTAGGCTTCCGCCCCCCAGGCGTTACCTGGCACCCTGTCCTTTGGAGCCCGGACTTTCCTCCCGCTCGCCCGAGGGCGAACCAGCGACTGTCCAGCTGACTCTCGGCCACAGGTTACGGAGGGGCGATAGTTTGCACAAGAAGTCTTTGTCACTTTCAGACTATCGTTGTAACGAACTAGTCAGCCGCCTTCCCCTCGCTTAGCTGAAGGGCAAGTTCGTAGGTTTCTTTCTTCCTGACACCGCAAATTTGTGCCGCTAGTCGCGCGGCTTGAGTCGGCGATAATTCTTGCAGCAACGCCCCAACCACATGAGCTTGATCGAACTTGCCAGTTACGCTTTCGGCAGCCTCGACGACACATACAAACTCACCTTTTGGCGTATCGGCCAACTGTGACAGCACATGTGATGCATCGCCCACTACAAATGTTTCGTACTGCTTCGTCATTTCCCTGCCAATCATCAACTGTCGTTGGGAAATCTGGGCGATATCTTCTAGCGTCGCTCTTATGCGGTGGGGACTTTCAAAGAACACCAACGCATCGGACATCATCAACCAACTTTCCAGTTGAGAGCGCCGCATCTTGGGCTTGCTAGGCAAAAAACCTACGTAGCGAAACGGGTGACAAGGGATTGGGCAAACGCTGAGCGCGGTGGTAATGGAACAGGCACCCGGCACTGGCACTACCCGAACCGCGGCTTGCCAAGCCATTTTCAGCAGTAGATAACCGGGATCGTTGATCAAGGGCGTGCCGGCATCACTCACTAGGGCAACATCGTCTCCCTGTTGCAGACGCTTTATTAAACCGGGCCCCGCTTTTTCTTCGTTGTGTTCATGCAAGCTCACAAGCTCACAGCTTGATTGGCCTATGTGCTGCAACAACACCCGCGTTCGTCTGGTATCCTCGGCCGCAACCACTGCAACTTGATTTAGGATTTCGACACCTCGACGACTGATGTCACCTAGATGTCCAATTGGGGTAGCAACCACATAGAGAATTCCTGACATGACCAAACACTTCCTCGCCGTTTGTCTGTGTATTGTGACCCTGAGCGGATGCCAAAGCACGAACCAATCCTCTCGGCCCGAAAGTACGGACAACCAGCCAGGCCTAGCCTCACCCTCACGAGTTGGCGAAGAGGCCAAGGACCCGGCCCTAAACCGACGCTATATCAGCGCGGAAGATCAACGCCTGCGCGCCATACTGCGGCGGGCTCAGCAAGCCCACCAAAACACCAAGACAGCACAAGCGACCAACCTTTTAGCCGAGGCCAACGTAAACGGCCGTGCATCAGCATTGCAAGACGCTTTCTTTCGCCTGAGCGCCAAGATCTACAGCAGACAAGGTGAGTCACAAGCAGCCGCGCTGGCCCTGATGTCAATTCAGTCGCCGCTCGCCATGGATGTCCCCATTTTTCTGCAAACCTGCATGGCGTTGAATGAGCTTCAGTGCTTTCTTCAAGCCCAAGTAATCGCGCAACAAATAAATGACAAACATCCACAGGAGGAACAGGACAGGCTTTGGCTTACGTTGATGAATGCCAAAGAGCCCCCCTCGCTGGAACGATCCTCTAACGCACCGGGGCAAAACCAAAGCCTTGGATCGCAGCTAGCAAAGATTCAGTCACTAGGTCTTAACACCGCCAAGGTGCAAAGAATCAGTCAAGACTGGCGCGACCTTCAAAACACAATTGCCTCGGCAGGGTCTGTTACCCAAGCGCAACAGGCGTGGCGGCGCTGGCAGGATGCACATCCAAAACATCCTGCAGTCAAGCAACCGCCCACGCTGTTGCGCCAATTGAGTAATTTCAGCCCACCCAAGATCAGTGTTTTACTCCCCCTCTCCGGCCGCCTAAACACCGTAGCAGGTGCCATTCGAGACGGTGTCATGGCCGGTTACTTCGCTGATCTAAAGGTGCAACAAGAGTTGAATTCAGCTGCGACGAATATGGCCTTTATCGACAGCAACAACCAAAACGCCGCAAGCCTTTTCGACCATGCATTGGCAGCCAGCACCGATGTTATCGTTGGGCCGCTAATTAAATCCAAGGCTTCGGACTTGCTAGAGCTCCAACGCGACCGAACCGCCGCCAGGGCGACCTCCCAGCCCAGTATCGTATTGCTCAACCAAGTCTCTCAAACCCTCCCGACCAAACAGAATCGACACGTGTACCAATTCGCCGCTGCAATCGAAGATGAAGCAATCACCCTGGCAGACCACCTCAAGGCACAGGGCCACCTGCGCTTGATGGTAGTCACCAACGGCGAGACTTGGTCACAACGCGCTAAAAAAGCACTAAAGGACACCTGGAATGGTCCCCTTGCAGAAGCCAGCTTTCAGCAGACCAAGGAAGTAACTAACGTGGTTGGCGTGGCCATGGGTGTAGACGCCAGTCAGAAACGACGGGAACAGCTGGCGGCCTTAATCGAGGAGGACCTTGGATTTCTGCCTAGAGGGCGCAAGGATCTGGACGCAGTGGTGGCATTTACGAACAGTTTGGAATCCAAGGCATTGGTTCCCGCCCTTAAATTTCACTTTGCGGAAAACTTACCCGTTTACGGCACTTCTCAAACCGCACGGGGCAACGACTTGAAGGAACTCGGCGCATTTCAGGTCACGGAACTGCCCATGTTGGCCCAACCGACGAAATTAACTGAGCAGATGACCACTACGCTGCAGTTGGGGAACAACTCTTTGATCGAACTATACGCGCTTGGGCTAGACGCCTATCGCTTAGCAACCTGGAGCCACTGGCTTAAACAGAACAGTGCTGTGCTAGCCGGAAACCAAGAAATCCAACTGAACTTCGCCAGCGGCAATCTGACCTTGGGCCTAGGGGGAGTGGTGCAACGAAAATTGCAAATTACCACCATTGCTCGCGCGAAAAAAAACCACCAAATCAGGGGCAGTTAGGCCCTTTCATTGGTCTGCTCGTGAGTAACCATGAGGCATTGGAGCGAATCGTTGGCCGCCTGCTATCTTCGAAGCCGCGGCCTCAGGCTGCTGCAACAAAACTACCAATGCCGGTGGGGAGAAATCGACTTAATTATGGAAGACAAAACAGCCTCTGGGAGCGTCTTGGTGTTCGTGGAAGTTCGCTATCGGAAAAACGTTCGGTACGGAACGCCAGAAGAAACCGTGTCGAAGTCAAAACAGAAACGCATTCTCGCCACAGCGAGCCACTATTTTCAAAAACACTCTTTAGAAGATCGGGCGATGCGGTTTGACGTCGTCGCCATTACCTGGCCAAACTACGCGCCCTCAGTCACTTGGATTCCAGAAGCCTTCTCATGAAAAACAATTCTTTGCTCCAAACGTTATCTCTTGGGTTATTGGTTGCTCTTGCATTTGGCGGCTGCACAAATAACCCAGAAACCAAGCGCACGCCTGGAGACTTAATCGACGACAACGCCCTAGAGTTCGTGATCGAACGCGAAATTCGCGCATCCGACAGCGGCTATGAAGGAGCCCACATCGTAGTTACCGTTTACGACGGTCTCGTACTGTTGCTTGGTGAGGTGCCTAGCGAGGCTCTTCGGGAAAACGCGACGGAAGTCACCGAATCCCTCTACAAGGTCGATCCAGAAAAGGTAAACAATTACCTCACCGTAGGTGGCCCTATTTCCATGCTCGCTAGAACCAACGATGGATATTTGTCGACTAAGGTAAAGACCCGGCTGCTTGTGGCCGAAGGAGTACCCGGCTCGAAAGTGAAAGTAGTGACCGAAAATGGCGTCATTTACCTGCTCGGCAAAATCACCCCCAGCGAGGCTGACTTAGTCGTCGCTGAAACTCAGAAGTCATTTGGGGTTCAGAAAATCGTTAAGGTTTTTGACTACTTACCTGAATAGGCTGGAATAGAGCGGCTCGCCTTGCACTGGCGCATTGGACTCGCCCCATCACACTAAGCGAAGTTTCGGCTTATCTCCTGGCGGCTTTGGCCCGTTTGTGGGCTGACTGGCTTGGGTTACATCAGCACCCAGCTCTCCGTCGCCTTCGCCTTCGAGCAAGTCTTCATCGTCAAAAGCCAGCCCTTGGCCAGAATCCCGACAATAGATCGCTCGAACGCTTTCGATGGGTAAGATAAGTTCTACGCTTCGACCGGAAAAACGACCTTCGCACATGACGTAATCGTTGCCCAAGCTCAGGTTGCGAACAGCTTGGGGGGAGATGTTGAGGACAATCTGTCCGTCGCGCACGTGCTCCAAAGGCACAACGACTCCGTCGATCTCAGCATCCACTAAGACATTCGGAACCTCACCGCTGTCAACAATCCACTCATAAAGAGCGCGGAGTAAATAAGGGCGGCGCCTCTTCACTCACGCATCTCCATCTCGGCTTCGGTCAAGCTTTCGCGAAAGGCGTCACGCTCGAACATGGTCTGCATGTATCGATGCAGTGGTTTGGTAGATCGCTCTGGCAAGGTGATGTCCACTTCTTTTAGACGCCACAAAATCGGCGCCACACAGCAATCTACTAATGACAGCTCTTCGTTCATGAAGAATGGTTTTTCAGCAAAGATCGGAGCGATAGCGATAATGCTCTCTCGCAGCTCTTTGCGCGCCTTACTTAGTACCGTTTCTCGTCCTTTACCGATCATCAGCAAATCTAGCCGCGAGCTCCACTCTTTTTCTACTCGAGAGATCCAGAGGCGGGAAAGTGCACGCTGAACCGGATAAACGGGCAGCAACGGCGGATGGGGAAACCGTTCGTCGAGATATTCCATAATGACGTTCGCTTCGTATAAGGCCAGATCTCGATCCGCTAGGGTTGGTAGCGTGTTATAGGGATTCAGCTCTGCAAGATCCTCTGGATTTTTTTCGGAGACGATGTCGACCGTTACACCCTTCTCAGCAAGAACCAAGCGCACTCGATGAGAGTATTGATCTCGCGGATCTGAAAACAGCGTCATGGCTGATCGTTTTGTCACTATGCTCATCGGCGTATATCTCTTTTGATGGACATTTCCCAGCCGCTAAGAGTAGCGGCAAGGAAAGGCTCCTTGGGTAGGCTTGGAGCGGTACGG
>JAQWIX010000141.1 GCA_029248675.1 Pseudomonadales bacterium
ACCAACCCTATGTCCGAAGCCTTGGTTCTTTGCAGGCCGCCATGGCCCGAGCCGAGCAGCTGCCCCGCTAAACGTTATGCAACCTCATGCAGCGGACAGTCGGCCCAGCTTAAGTGGGTTTGAGCCGTCTTACTCTGATCCTGCTGTTTCAGCCATGCGCTCTTGGGGTGAAATGGCCTGGTAAGAATCTCGCTGGCGCAAACGCTGAAGATAGTCGGCGACCTCGGGAAATGACGAGGTATCCATGCCATCGACTTCTAGCACCATGGCCACTGTCATCATCGGCACATCGGCCAAAGAGAAGTCACCACACAGGTAGTCCTGTCCGCTCAGGGTTTGCTGCAGAAATGGAAAAACCTCCTCCCTCAGGCCTTGCCGTCCGCGCTCCATGGCCTGAGCATCTCGCTGATCCTCTGGCGACCACCATGGCATCCAGATCATCGGCAAAAACTTGCTCAGAACACCCTCATCGCCGTAATTCTCCAACGCCCGGGCAACGGCCCGTTGCCCCGGTGTTGCAGGCAACAGCGGATTATTTGCCCGTTTTTCATTCAAGTACTCGTTGATCACGGTGGAGTCGTAGAGCACTACTCCGTCATCATCGATCCAAGGCACCTTGCCCAAGGGATGGTTGGCTAAGATCTCAGGCTGTTTCTTCCACACCGCGCCGGGGCTGACGGTTTCCACATGATAGGGCAACCCTTTTTCCTCCAATACCACCTTGACCTTACTGCCGTTGGTGGACCTCAGAGTACCGTAGGGATACTCCCGTTCCATGGTGAACACCGTAATCATGCTATCTCTCCTCCAGAGCTTGGCGCCTTTGGCGCATATTAAATAGGTTTTCTAGGCTGAAAATAATCAGTGCCAGCCAGATAAAGCTGAACGTGAGCCAGCGTATATCTGCTACCGGCTCATGGTACAAAAACACCGCCAGCATCAGTGCGCAGCTGGGCGCTAGATATTGCACAAAGCCCAATGCGGTTAGCGGCAGACGCAAGGCCGCTGCGGCAAACAACACAAGGGGTACGACGCTTATCACGCCGCCTAAGGCCAATTGGGCAATTTCGACGCCAGGGCGCAGGCCGTCGCTGTTCACTAGCCAAACAAAAAACAAACCAGCAATGGGCAGCATCAGCATGGTCTCGACCCAAAGACCAATGGCGGCTGGCACGCTGACCTGTTTACGTAGCAATCCATAAAAGCCAAAACTAAAGGCAAGGGTCAATCCCAGCCAAGGCACGCTGCCCAAGGTCCATAGCTCAATATTCACTCCCAAGAAAGCCAAGCCGATGGCCAACCATTGGAGGGGCCTCATGCGCTCACCTAAAAACAGCCGGCCAAGCATGACGTTGATTAAAGGATTGATGAAGTAGCCCAGGCTCGCATCCGCTATGCGCTGGGCCTGTATGGCCCAGATAAATGTGCCCCAGTTAATGCTCAGGCACAGCGCGGTCACCAGCAAAAAAGCCACCTCGCGTCGCCCTAACCCCCAGACGCCTGCCCACTGTTTGGATATCGTGATCAGCAGCGTCAGCAATGGCACCGACCACAGCACTCGGTGCATCAGTACTTCCAAAGGCGGCACGTAATTGATCCACACGAAGTACATGGGGGCCAACCCCCAAAACCCGTAGGCCGCAACCGCGTACATCAGTCCCTGTCGTTCTGACGCCAACGCGGTAGCCGAACCGGCCATTGCGCCAGCGCTGGGACCAATCAAAAGTGATCTTTGCGCTTGCGTGTCTCGGCAAAGATCGCAACGGGATCGCCTCCCACCAAATCAATGGTCTGCTGCAAGTTACCGCTATCAGGTCGCACAAAAGGATTGGTCTGACGCTCTAAACCAATACTCGTGGGCACCGTCGGAATGCCTTGGGCTCGAAGGCTTGCGATTTCTTCCACGCGAGCCTGCAGGGCTTGGTTATCCGGTTCCACAGTAATCGCAAAGGCCGCATTAGCTTGAGTGTATTCATGAGCGCAATACACTAACGTCTCGTCCGGCAGTGCCATAAGCTTCTCAAGGCTGCTCCACATTTGCTCGGCTGTTCCCTCGAACATGCGGCCACAGCCCAAGGCAAACAACGTATCCCCGACGAAGGCAACTTTGTCATCAGCAAAGTGATAGGCGATGTGACCGCTTGTATGGCCGGGTACTTCCAGCACCTGCACCGACGCGCTGCCTAATTCAAACACTTCTCCATCCACCACCTGTCGATCAATGCCGGGAATGCGTTCGGCGTCATTGGCGGCGCCGATAACCTGACAGCTCCACTGAGCCTTGAGTGCTTCGTTGCCCCCTGCGTGATCAAAGTGGTGATGGGTATTAAGAATGTGGGTCAGCGTCCAACCCTCGTCGGCCAGGGCCTTGTTAATCGGCTCCACTTCCGGGGTATCGATACTGGCTGTGGCACCGGTTGCAGTATCGTGGACAAGGAAACCGTAGTTGTCGTCCAAACAAGAGATCTGCTTCACTTGAATGCTCATGATGTCTCCTCAGGCGTAAATTCAACTTTCAGTATCGCAGATTGCCCCGCAACCCAACAGAAAAAGTCCTTCACTTGGTTTCAAGCGCCCATGATCTCGGCGAATGGTTTATGCTGGCGCCCAACGACGTAATCGGAAGCCGGCGCGGTTTTATGAATAAGATCCTGCAAGAAATCATCGATCTTTTGGATGTGGAGCCCATCGAGGAAAACCTCTTCCGCGGTCAAAACCACAATACGGAACATGTCTTTGGCGGTCAGGTATTGGCCCAAGCCTTGGCATCGGCCTTTCGCACCGTGGATGGCGAACAGAGCTTGCACTCTCTGCACAGTTATTTTTTGCGCGCCGGTGATTGGACCCGACCGATTCTTTATGAGGTGGACCGTATTCGCGATGGTCGCAGTTTCAGCACGCGGCGGGTGGCAGCGATTCAAAATGGGCGAACCATCTTCACCTTGGCATGCTCATGGCAAAAGTCCGAACCGGGTCTGGATCACTCGCTGCCAATGCCCGATGTTCCCCCGCCCGAGTCTTTACGGGGAGACCTTGAAACTTATACGGCCTTAGCAAAATCCAACCCGGATATGGCCCGCTTTACCTTTCGCTTCGAAGCCATCGATTCTCGCGCTGTTGAACGCATCACCATGATGAACCGTGGGGAACACCCGCCCTATAAGCACACTTGGCTGAAGAGTCGAGATCCGCTGCCGGATAACCCTGAAGTGCATCTTGCTCTGCTGGCCTATATGTCCGACCTAGATTTCATGTCTACGTCCATGCTGCCTCACGGGCCGCTCACCGTAGACGACGAAGGCCAACGAGCCGTTCGGGGCGCCAGTTTGGATCACGCCATTTGGTTTCACCGGCCATTTCGCGCAGATGAGTGGCTCCTCTTCGCTAAGGAGTCCCCTAACGCTGGTGGCGCTCGAGGCTTTGTGCGCGGCCACTTTTTTAATCGCGCCGGTGAAATGGTGGCCACCGCGGCACAGGAATGTCTGATTCGACCAATAGGCGAAAGCCGAAACGCCATCGAGGCGGACCAGCCGAAAATAACAGTCTCCTAGCTCCTTCTAAAATCGTGTTGCCTAGCGATAAAAAAGCGGCTCTTAACAGGCACAAAAAAGGCCCCGCAGGGCCTTTCATCGATATCCAGAAGTGGGGGCTATTAAAGCGCCTCGAGAATGGCCTCAGCCGCACTGACTTCCAGCTTGCCCGGAGCCTCTACTGCCAAATGGGTGACGGTACCGTCCTCGACGATCATGGCGTAGCGCTGAGAGCGCTTACCCAAACCAAAGCCAGAGCCGTCCATTTCTAAGCCCATGGCGGCGGTGAAATCACCGTTGCCATCACCGACCATGACCAGTTCTTCGGCATTTGAGCTTTTACCCCACGCATCCATAACAAAGGCATCGTTAACAGACAAACAGACGATGCTGTCTACGCCCTTGGCCTTGATGGCATCGGCCTGAACCACGTAACCCGGTAGGTGTGCCATGGAACACGTGGGTGTAAACGCGCCTGGAACGGCAAACATGGCTACTTTTTTACCGGCGAACAGCTCGTCGGTGGTAACCGGGGTGGGTTTACCATCCTTCATCGTGTGCAGGGTTGCTTCGGGAAGTTTAGAGCCTGTTTCTATCGCCATGGTGTTTTTCCTGTAATACAAAAATTGTCAAAGGTCTGGAGAACAGCAACGGGGCATTTGCTCTGGCTCTTCAATAGACCGCTCAGAATTGTGAGCGGTCACTGGCGGTGGGTCAACTCAGCGCCACGCAAATTCAGGCTGTTCAAAGTGCGCTACTCGAGTATCACGGTTCAACAGGCAGACTTCGCGAAACTGATACAAAATCGCGGCAGTCGGCGCGGCTATGTGGTCGCTTCCCACCGGCATACGCAGCACTGGCGCCGCGCTGGTACTGGCCGGCGTTAGCCGCGGTGCATCGCTTCGGGTGAATTCACGGATCGGGATACGGTGAACGCTCGCAACCTCATCCGGGTTGGCCTGAGTCAATAAATCAGGACCACCCCAAATGACTACTGGGGTCATCACATAGCCGGACCGCGTCACAAAATCATCCAGAGTGCCCAGCACCCGGTCTTCGGCAAGAGCGATGCCAACTTCTTCGCTCATCTCCCTCAGAGCTGCTTGCACCGGCGTTTCACCGGGATCGATACGCCCACCGGGCAAGGCCCATTGGCCGGGATGACTGCGTAGCTTTTGGGACCGGCGGGTCAAAATCAGCGCCGGTTCCGGCGACCAAGACTCGGGATTCACGAGGCCAGGAAGGTCTGGACCCAGACCCACATCGGTAATGGTCAGTGCAACCGCCGCATGACGTAATGGCTTATCCGGGTTGCCCGCGTCCGCTTCTATCACGGCAAAGGCCGTTAGATTATCGGCCACAAAATCGCGCAACGCCGCATCACAACGGTGGAAATTAAATTGATTCACAAAGCAGACTTGTTTAGCGGCCAGTGAACTGGGGTTTACGTTTCTCTAAAAAGGCGTGCAGACCCTCTTGGCCGTCAGGTGTCGTGACCAAGCCTGCGATGGCTCTGGCCTCGAGCTCCATTTGCGATTCCAGACTGTGATCGAAGCTGCCATCCAGTAGCGCTTTTACCTGTCCGTAGGCTTGGGTTGGTCCACTTGCGAGCTTGGCAGCCAGCTTCTGGGCCGAAGACAAAACCGCGTCATCGGCCACCACCTGATTCACCACACCCCAGCCCAATGCCTCGGCGGAGGTCAGGACCCGATTGGTCAACATCAGTTCTCGTGTCCGGCGATCACCAATTTTGCGTGGCATGTGATAGGTCGAACTACCGTCTGGTGACAGACCCGCATTGGTATAGGCCATGGTCATCACTGCTGACTCGGCGGCGATGGCAAGATCCGCCGCCATGAGCAGCGAAAATCCAGCGCCCGCTGCGGTGCCGTTAACGGCAGCGATTACTGGCGCCCGGTTACGTGCTAGCCGGGATAAGGCCAAGTGCAGGTCCCCAGTCATCTTCATGATTAAGGTTCGAGCACCCTCGCCTGCCGCAGCAAAGGCGCCCAGATCACCACCAGCACAAAAAACCTTGCCCGCACCGGTCAAGATTACCGCTCGAACCTCTGAGCTGGCATCAATGACCAAGGCCGCGTCGTGCAGTTCTGCCGCCATCTCCGGCGACATGGCATTCATATTGTCCGGACGATTTAGAGCAATGGTGGCAACGCCATCGACCACATCAAAATTTAATGTTTCGTAACTCACCCTTGCCCTCCAACGCGGTTATTGCCCGGTTACTTGACCTTAAGGTGGCCAGCTTCCGAGATTTCTTGATGCTGGCATCCTACTGCTTAACTTGAATTGTCGAAACCATTACCATCGACGGCTGTTATCAGACTCAGGAGTTACCATGGACGTCGACTTAAGTGCCCAGGACTTGGAATTTCAGCAGGAAGTACGAGACTTTCTGGCTTCGAACGCCCACGACCCAAAAACCGATTACGCCCAATGGCGTCTCAATTGGTTTGACCTAGCCAAGAACAAAGGCGGATGGGATGTGCCCAAGTGGCCGGTCGCATTCGGTGGCCCGGGCTGGACACCTACCCAGCACTACATCTGGGAGAAAGAAACGGCCGTGGCTCAAACTCCGTGGGATTTGCCCTTTGGCTTATCCATGCTGGCGCCGGTATTGATGAACTACGGTAACGAAGAACAACAGCAGCGCTTTTTACCTGACATTCGCGCGCGCAAAGTTAATTGGTGCCAGGGTTATTCCGAACCCAACGCTGGATCGGATCTTGCCAACCTAAAGACCAAGGCCCAGCTTTCTGATGACGGCAGCTACTACACCGTCAATGGCACCAAGATATGGACCACGCTGGCCCATATCGCAGACTGGATTTTTTGCCTGACCCGAACCAGCGATTCTGGCAAAAAACAAGAAGGCATCACCTTTTTGCTCATTCCCATGAAGCAAGAGGGCATTGAAGTAAAACCCATCATCACCTTAGGCGGCTCTCACAGCGTCAACATGGTGCATTTCACCGACGTCAAAGTTCCTGTGGAAAACCGGGTCGGCGACGAAGGTAAAGGCTGGGGTTACGCCAAGGGCTTGCTGGCCCATGAACGCACAGGCTTGGCTGGGATCTCAAAGTCTCTGGTCGCCCTGGACTTCCTGCGCCTGCAGGCAGGGGAGGTAAAGCGTGGCAACGCAACCCTGTTAGACGATCCTGCCTACAAATCCAAACTGGCAGAACTGGAGATCGACCTGCTAGCAACGGAGTTTACTGAGCTGCGCTCATTGGCCAGCGCGGCCAGCGGCGCCGAACCCGGCCCAGA
>JAQWIX010000151.1 GCA_029248675.1 Pseudomonadales bacterium
GATCACTTCAGCATCTGAAGGCAGGTTCAATGCCAGCTGGATTTCTGAGGTTTCCGTGGCCTGCCCAGAAGTAGATACCGGAATAGCCAAACGGCTCAGCTTTTCCAAGTCCGCCTTACCGGAGGAGTCAACTGCCGCCGCCAGCAGTGCCTGACCCGAGGAGTTCACTACGTTGAACTGCTCGTTCAATACGAAACTACCGTTGCGGGTATAGATGTCGGTTAGACCGTCAGCAGATTTCAACGGAAAGAAACCTTCACCGGAAATCGCTAAGTCTAGGGTGTTAGAGGAGAACTCCACGTTACCCTGTGAAAATTCCTGGCGTACCTCTTTCAAAGAAACACCCTGTCCCACAACCGAGGTGGACTTTTGCAATGGTGAGGTAGCAAAGATGTCGCCGAAGGAGGCTCGGGACTTTTTGAATCCGCTGGTACCAACGTTAGCGATGTTGTTACTGGTTAAGGCCAGTTCCGTGGTCGCCGCCTTTAACCCTGTTAGTGAGGTATAGAAAGACATTTATTGTGCTCCAATTCGCGTACTACTTGAGATCGATCGTACTGAGTAAAACTTATTCTGAAATTCGTGTGACTTCGGATAGGGCTAGGGTTTTGCCATCGCTGATTTCCACCAGCACTTGGCCCAGGTCATCGTTAAATGAAACACCCTGTACCCGGGTTTGGCCGTACACCGGAATACCGCGAGAGGCGTCACCGTTGATTACTTCCGCTTGAAACAGGTAGTCGCCGGCTGGTGCAGCTTCTCCATCAAAGCTGCCGCCATTCCAATCAAAGCCAACTTCGCCAGCCACATGAGGACCAAGATCCATAGCGTTCACCACCTGTCCGGTACGAGCGTCTAAAACACTGAGCCGCACGTTATCCGCGGCTTGGTCCAGCTTGACGTACCCACTCAGAGTGCTGCCACCTGGTTGATTCATAACCGCGCCATTGGCGAAAACGTTTTTCCCGATCAGGGAGGCCCCGCGCATGATCTTCTCGCTGGACTGTGTGGAGACAAACTGATCAAGGGAATCCGACATGCGAGTGGTGGCCTCAAGGCTGGAAAACTGTGCCAGCTGGGCAACAAAGGCTTCGTTTTTCATCGGATCCAGTGGATTCTGATTTTGTAACTGGGTGGTGAACAGACGCAAAAACGCGTTTCGGTCTAGATCAGCTTCGGGCTTTGGTGCCGCGGCTTCCGCGCGTAAATCTGCGGTTGTACGAATGCCGCCAATATTCAAATCACTCATAACGGACCCTATTTTTTCAGCAATTCAACGGTTCGCATCATTAACTGCTTGGCCGTATTCATTGCTTCAATGTTGCTTTCAAAGGAACGCGCAGCCGCGGTCATCTCAATGAGCTCGTTCATTGGGTTGACGTTGGATAAATATACGTAGCCTTCTTCGTTCGCATTCGGATGACCCGGATCGTAGTTAGCTGGCGTCGTGGTTTGATCTTCTATGATCTGCTTAACGCGAACACCACCAGCGGTTTCGCCCCGCCTTTGATCGACCTCTTTGGCTAAAATACTCTCGAAAACAGGGCGCTTGGCTCGGTAAGCCTCCTCTGAAGAAGACTCGGTTACTTCGGCGTTCGCGATATTGGATACCGCCAGGTTCATCCGGATGATTTGCGCATCCATGGCTCCGCCGGCAACGCCAAAAATTCTGTCTAAGCTCATTTATCTACTCCAATGACCTTTGGGATTAACCGCGCAGTAGCTCCATGACGAGCTGACTCATCTGGTTAGCTTGGCTGAGCATGGAGGTTCCGGCCTGCTGCAAAACCTGATTTTTAGCGAGTCGTGCGGATTCCAATGCAAAGTCGGCGTCTTGCAGCCGCGATCGCGAATCGGCAGTTTTTTCCGCGATGTTCATCAGGTTTGAAATCGTGTGATCCATCCGGTTTTCGATGGCACCAAGATCTGAGCGCATCTGCGCCACCTTGTCTAAGGCCGCATCGATGATGGAAATGGCGTCACTTGCGCCTGCCTCGGTGCTGATCTTGACTTGGGTAAGATCGATCAACGCAGCGGTTTGTGAGCCAGTATCAAAATATCCCTTGGGTGCTGTCGCATGATCAGCTCCGTTGCCCGCTTGTTCCACCGAGAATGACATTGCTGAGACGAACTTTAGAGTACCGCCTACTCTAGTCGCGTCCATTGCCACGCCAGGTGTGGTGTCTGCCATTGTGCCGGCATCTGTTACGTCTGAATGTGGCGACAATACGGGGCGCTCAGCCGTTTGTATTATTCCTGGCTCGCGAGCCGTATAAGTAAACCCGGTCGTTCCCGAAGCAGCAATGACATACTTAAAATCACTGTATCCTGGAGCCGCCTCAAAGAGAGCTACAAGCTCAGCGGTTGTATCATCAGCACCTGTGGCAGTTATCGACAGCGTGGTCGTGCCGTCAGTAATGGTATGCGTATTGCTGTCCCAATTGGAAAGGGCACCATGAGTTTGAGTAAAGACAGCCGGGGTGTTCGTAGTAGCGCCGCCTTCCCCTAGCCGAATTGGCTGGCCAACAACGTTTGACACGGCTCCGTCCTCGCCCAGCTTCTCGACCACTAGGTCTACGAACTCTGATCCGGACTTCGTGTTCTCAATTCGTATATCGTCGCCATCCGCGTCAAACAACACCACCTTGTTATTCTCTGCTGTCGCGGTAACGCCCGAGGCTCCAGCAATTCGGTTAATTGCCTCGACAGCGTCAGTCACGTCGGTGCTGGAGATAATAAAGTTGCCCGTTTGGTAATCGTTGATTTTTATGTTGTAGGTTCGCGATACCGCATCACCAGAGGAGAGCGCAGCAAAGGTTTTTGCATAAGCTCTTACGCCCGTATCTGATGTCGATAGATTAACTTTTAGCGCTGTTTCCTTTGCCGTGTCCTCTGTTGATGCCTCGATCATCTTCGTTCCAAGATAACCAAAAATCTCGATATCTTCGGCTGTCGTCATTGGGTTAACCGGCGCTGTAGCTCCGGGTGTTTCGGGGTTGACGCCATTGCCTACAAGTGTGTGCGCACCGATTTGATTGGCGGCGATGGAGTCAACAGAGAAGGTAATATGCTCCCCTTCTTCGATGCCTACCTGCAGCTGTTTGTTGATAAAAGTACCGTCTAAGATCAACGAACCGTTGTAGCGAGTATTCGCGGAAATTCGTGTGATCTCCTGAATAAGCAGATTTACTTCGTCCTGCAAATAAGTTCGATCCGAAGCACTGTTCGTACCGTTGGCTGCTTGAATCGACAGCTCTCTCATGCGTTGCAACATGTCCGAAACTTCACCGATGGCACCTTCGATTGACTTCGTCATCGCTATGCCGTCGTTGGAGTTTTTGATCGCCATGTTCAGGCCCTGGATTTGGGCCGTCATGCGCTGGGACATTGCTAGACCCGCGGCATCATCGGATGCGCTGTTGATCTTTGATCCCGTTGAAAGACGCTCCATTGCTGTCTCTAACTCATTTTTTGAGTCAGCAATTGCACGCTGTGCTGTTAAAGAAGAAACATTGGTATTAATTGAGAGAGCCATGATTAATCTACCCTTTTAAGTTGTTTTATTCGCCGCGAAGCGCTCTACGAACACCGCCAATTCTGTTTTCCAGAAATTGCAGCGTTGCGGTGTAGCGTGCTGATTCCTTACCAAACTCGGCCTGCTGGAAGTTCAGTTCCACTGTATTTCCGTCTGCAGCCGGGTTATTGGGAACGCGATAGACCAGGCCACTTTTGTTCCCTAGCTTGTGGTCTATGTGCATGTCATGAGTGCGACGCGCCGACATCGAACGCTCGTTGTTCATCAATGCCTTAAAATCCAGATCTTTTGCTTTGAAGTTGGGGGTATCCGCGTTGGCTATGTTTTCGCCCAGCAACGAAATACGACGCTGGCGCAATTGCACCGCCTGTTCGTGGACCCCAAAGATGTTGTCGAGCATGCTCATTTAACGATCTCTCTACCTTTCAAAAAAAATCGATCCGTTTCCTAAAGTTTTGCAACTTGTGTTCGATTCAGTAGATGAGCATTGCTCAATCCACCGTCACGTGGCTTAGAAAGCAATTGGCGTGCCAACTTTGTTTTGCCCCTTTTTAGCCGCAAAAACCGCTGTTTGAGCCTGTTTTCACATGGTTTTTCCAAATTCGGCAATTCCTAGCCGGCCGGTTATTTCCGCTTTTTTTCTCGGGTTGCCGGGTGTCAATAAATCGTCAGAGGTCTGGCTACCACTGGCAGCATCGAGTAGCGCCCGTTGTTTTTAATGCCAGAAGTTGTCGACCTACGTTGTCGACCAAGGGCGATCTTCCCAGACTGCGGGCTGGCTAATCTGCCTACTTTGCAAAGGCTCAAGCCAAGGATGACCGCCACGCACACGAGCAATGCCGTGGCCGTATTAAGGGAAGAACCATTTTGATCCGAGTGAATTCGCGCTTTGGCTCAGGAGGAACCGGCGCCCAATTTTCGGTGGCTGGGAGAGGAATTTCATTGTCGACCTAGCACGCAAATTAGTGGCACCTATATTGCAGTGACATACCCATGAAAGGTTTCATCCATACATTTGTCGAAAATCCATCATTTCTGGCCACTGCTTCTAGGCTCTCTGGAGTAGTTGGCGTCCCAACAACAACGATGTTGGCAGCGCTACTGCTGATCTTGGCGTCCGGGGCTTTTGCGACAACCGACAGGCAACCAACCGGCCCGAAGCCTGAAGTGGCGGAAACCGCTGAAGTTCAGCTTGCTAAGGCCCTCGGACAATGGGCTAACCAGCATTTGGCCCAACCATCCGGCGTGATACCCACTTATACCTTTGCTTTAAAAGACAAACGCTTGGCGATTCCTGCCTGCAACCGATTTGTGATCGATCCTAAACAGCTAATTCAGGAGCAGCATTCCCCCGCCAGCGTCGCGGTAGATGCTGCATGCCCAGAAGCAAATTGGCAGCGCAAAATCCGTGGTCGTTTAAAGAAAGAACCGAGGGCAGGAAGTCTGCCGGCAAAACGCAAGACGCCTGCGATTGCAGTGCTTCAGCCAGTAAAGCCCATCACGAAAGGTCAGCTGATTGAAAAAGGCGCGGTCCATACGACTTGGCTGCCACCGCATCGAGCACCACAAAATGGAATAACCCAGCTAGACAACGCTAACTATTACGCGGCTCGAAACCTTCGGGTTGGCCAAACCCTAGTAACCTCTGATGTGGCTGTGGGGCAACCCGTGGTCGTGATCGTTCAAGCAATTCCGGCCCGAAGTCAAATCACACCGAATATGGTTGCCATGCGCCAACGTGCTGTTGGCGTACCCAAAGACGCTTATCGAACATTTGAGGGTCTGGAAATGTTGGCGGCTAACAGATTGCTGCACCCCGGGGATATTTTAAGGAAACGGGATTTAACCAAGGCCAAGCTCGTCAAGCGCGGCCAGCGGGTTTCCGTAGAATCCGTTGGCGCGTATTTTCGCATCGCCTCTGAGTTAGTTGCGCTGCAGGACGGCTTTTTAGGAGATCAAATAGAACTGCGCAATCCTGGCAGCGACCGTCAAGTCACCGCAATTGTGACCGGGGCGGGCAAAGCCCGCAGTTTGTAGTTATGAGGACTCGCCCCAAACAGCGCGTAAACAATTGATATATATATAAATCATCGCTAAAGTTTCTCGCGACGTCGCCGACTTAAATGTTGAATCGGTAAAAAGACTTTTTAAGCGTGAATTTGCGTAAAATGCGGAGCGATCCGACACTCAAATCACGAGTAGACATAGGTGCATCATGGTTGACAGCATTAATTCAAATTCCGCAGCGGCCAACCGGGCCCGCAATACAGGCGCGGCAGGTAGTCGGGAAGCGAACGCTCCGACAGGCAGCGCGCCAGCCACCGCGGAACCGGCAGCCAGCGTTGAGGTCAAACTCAGCAATGAAATTCGATCCAGCGAAAACGCGACGTTTGACGAGGTTAAAGTACAGCAGATGCGCCAAGCCATCGAAGACGGCTCCTTCCCGTTGGATGCACGCCGCATCGCAGAAAATTTTGCGGAACTCGAGCGCCTGATCTAGTCAGGTCGCTCCTAGCTCAACAAACAGACTCGGTAAAGCAAGCCAAATGTCCGATACCGCACTAATTCGCGACATTCTGACCCTAGGTAATGAACTTAAGGTAACGCTTGAAGAGGAGTTCATTGCCCTTAGCGAGAAGAACCTAGACCACTTAGAGACTGTCCAGCTGCGAAAAGTTGAACTACTGCAGTCTATACAGACCCAGTGGCCTACACCGGCCGCTTCCGACGACCCGGGCGCTGAAGCGATTCAAGACACGGCAGATCCTTTGTGGGACGAAGCCCGAACTCTCATCAATGAGTGCAAAGAAGCCCATATCCGCAATGACCTGCTGCTAAAGCGTCAGCTGGAAGTGGTTCGAACGGTGCTGTCATCGCTGACTCAGCGCTCTGAAGATAACCACAGCGCTCTTTACGACAAAATGGGCCGCATGAAGCGCAAACGCTAAGTTAATCTGCTCGTTCCGTTAACACTTGAGGCACCTCGCCCTTGAGCCAGTAGGCCCACGACAATACGGTGGCTACAGCCACATAGACATCCTCGGGTATTTCTTCCTGTAGTTGCAGATACGACAGAGTTTCAGCAAGCACTGGGTCCTCAGCAAGATAGACACCGGCGGCTTTTGCCACCTCAATGATTTCTTCCGCGAACTCACCCTGACCCTTAGCCACCAATACAGGCGCTCGTACCTGGTCAAACAATAACGCGACGGCTTTTCTCGGCCCGTTATCCTGCAGATCTTTCGGTTCAAGCACGTCGTCTGCCAAGGTCCAACCAAAGGGTGTTTCACGCTTAGGCATCGATGGATACTCCCATTCTCGGCCGACTGTCGTCGACACTGCCGGCGTCTCGAGCAACCGGATAAACCGTCAGTCCAGTGAGCGACAACCCCTGACGGGCGATCATATCTTCCAGTTGGCCTCTGCCTGCTTGAGCCACGCGATAAAAACTGGGGTCCGGCAGCCATAGGCGCAGGCCTAGTCCACCGTCTTGATCCACTCGTACGTTGGCGGCCATAGCAACCGAGGGCGTAAGTCCAACTTCTAAATCCACGCTCCATACGCTCTGAGCCATACCGTCTTCGCTCTCAGCTATCGGCTGGTGATCAAGCTCAATATAAACCGGGTACTGGTCTGCAAAGGGCAAGATCCACGAATACTGCGTTCTACCGGTGGATTGTTGGGCTAGGCTGTCTAATTGACGGGCCTCTATTTCATCGATGGCCCCAGAGATGGACGTAGTTTCCATCTGCCGCGACTGCATTAAGGCTCGAAGACCAATGAGCATGGATTTGAGACCAGGGGCCCCTTGCTGGGCATTCAAACTTGCTTGATGTTCGCCAAAGAGCCCCCCGCTCTCTACCGCCAAGCGGATGCGACCTGCGCTGAGTTGGCGAAAATCCAGTAACAGCGCTGCCAAACTTCTCTGCATTTGTGGACTGCCGCTTTGCTCCACCAGCCCGGCTAGGATACCCGGGCTTAGGGTACGGCCCAGGTGGAAGCTGCCCACGTGGTTGAGCAGCCGGGCAAAACGCGCATCGGCATCCGTTCGCTTAGCCCCGGCAGCAACTTGGGCCGCAAGGGCTGGATCTGTCAGAGCGAGCACCGTTTGACCTGCTACAACTCGAACCAAAAGAGCCACTTGGCCCGCCGGCAAGTTCATACGATCCGGTAGCGGAAGCTGCTGTTTGCCAATCAGTAGGACGTTGCCGTCCTGACGCTGAGTTACCACGGCATTGATCGTTTCTCCTGCGCGGAGCCCTAGGATGCGTGCTTGTTCAGGTTCCACGCGAACCCCTGCCGCGGCGCCCTCGACATAGACGGTGTTCGGTCGGGGCATCATATTGACACCTTCGGGACTGAGCATACTGCCTCCCTGTTTCCCCGTGCCTAGGTTAGCTAGACCTAAGTCGGATTTTTGAATGTTTAGCTGCCAAGCCATCCTTGATGGCTGATCGATCACTTTATTCTGGCTTTGATCTTTCGGGCCCGGTTGAAAGGACTGCTTGGTTGGAAGCATCTGCCCAGAGGCCTGAACCATCGCGGTTTGCCGAGGCGATACTGCCCGCTCCGCCGGTGTTATCGGCGCTCCAGCCACAAAGGACTTGCCACCCGGGATTGATGCTACATGGGGATTGGGCTGGGCTTTCGACCCCGGCGTTATCAAACCCGTCCCAGCGCGTGTCAACAAGTGTTCGCTAACTAGGCGGCGGCTGTTAACCGGATCTAAGTTCGGCGCGCCTGTCGTTTCGATCAGTGCCTGAAGCATATTTTTTGTGTCAGAACCCTGCCGTCCCAACGACGACGCCTTAGCCAACCGCTCAGATATAACCTCAGGACCTACTTGTCGGAGCCTAGGACCAGGGCGGTTGTCGCTTGGCACCGCCGCAGGATTGCCAGTTCCAGAACCGGCATGCAGCAGCGCGCGGACAAGAGTGCTCGACAATCCACTGGCCCCTCCAGAACCAACCATCGTGGGCTGTACCCTGGCGTTTAGCGACGAAGATGTCTCGCCTGACCCTGACGCTGGTGACATACCAACATTTGTCTGGGTTGGCGTTGGCGCTGGCGTTGGCGTTGGCGCTGGCGTTGGCGTTGGCGTTGGCGTTGGCGTTGGCGTTGGCGTTGGCGTTGGCGTTGGCGTTGGCGTTGGCGTTGGCGTTGGCGTTGGCGTTGGCGCTGAGGTTCCAACAGATGCCGATGTAGGTGTAGGCATTCCTTTGGGGCTGGGTTCACTCCCTTGGGCTGAGGTATTCGTATTCACCACCAACGCTGCCGAGGCAACCTGCTTGCTCGTGCTAGAAACCGCTACAGCATTGACTGGCGGCTGCGGTGGTAAACCGCGGTTAAGGGTATTGAATCCAACCTTCATAGGGATCGCTCGGTCGCTGATTCTGTTTGCGCCGGCTTTCGTCGGTGAATATCACCTTCTTAATATCCTCGGCTTCGGGTACGCGCAGCTTCTTGTTTGCCAGCAGCCAGTTCGGGTTCGAGCGCATAAAGGCATGAGGGTTTGCTCGAACAAAGGCGCTGCGCAATATATCCCGCCGCAGCGGAGAGTCGCCGACGGTTTGCGTAATAATCTTGTCCAGATAGTCGCCGTTTTTAACTACGTAGGTTCCATCTTCTGCTACCGCATCTTCCTTGGCGGTTACCGCCGCGGCTTCTAAAGAGCGCTCTAAATCCGCCACCATACGGGACAGCGCATCGTCTAATTCGGCTTCGTCAACTGCTTCCTCTACCGGCTGCTCTGCGGCCTGTAATTCTGCAAGCTCAGCGCTGTCTACAAGCTCCACGCCCAACATGGTGCACCCGGGCAGAGCCACAGACACAAGAGCCACTGCTGAGACCATCCGGAAAGAACGACGGATCCACTTAATTAAATCGTGAGAAAATGTCGGCTGAAAGTGCTTCATGTTGTTCTTCCTGCATTGCTCTGGGAGACAGCTCTTACCAGAGTGAAATCTTCGTTGCGAAACCCAAACCTCACGGTGAAAGAACCGATATAGGCACCGCCATCATACCCTCGAAGTCTCCAGCTTGGGGCCCGGCGTAGACGTTTACTCTGGCGCTGTAGGGTCCAACCTGGACCACTTCTGCCAGCCCCATGACGCTCAAAGATGACTGCAAGCCTCGATCTCGCATTCGGCTACTGGTTGGTAAAATGGCAAGACGCTGCCCCGCATACACGCCAATATCCCGGCCTCCCTGAAGGGTCGCTTGGGCGCCAGAAGCAGCAAAAGCAATGGCCGTGTCACCGTGGCAGCTGATGGCACCATTTATGTCGTTCACCGCTTGTGCCAACCATTTTGTTAGGGCGGCCCTTGATCGGTCGGGGAGTGCTAACCACGCCATCTGGTCGCGCTTGGATTGGGATGACGATTCCACGGCAAAGCTATTTCGCCAACTGGCCACAACCTCAGTCTCGGTCACAAGCGCTAGCTCGATGGTGAGCCGCTTGGGGGCACGAACAACTTTCGAAGGCGTAAACCATCGCAAGACCGATGTATCCCCCTCTACCGCAATGGCTACCCGCAGCTGCAGATCTTTCTGCTGAGCTTGGCCTGCGGTCATGAAGCGATGATAGGTGGAAACCGGGACACCACCCAAAGCTTCGCCGCTCATAAGGATCGCCACGTTGCTAAGTGCACCTTGAACTACAGCACCGCTCAGAGCATCGGTTACTAGGTCTGCGGCATTTCGTGCCAAATTCTTATTCGCAGGAGTCGTGTTGGCACCCAAATTAATCGTAAGGCCCACCCGCTGTGGCCGAACAGGTTGGGCTGCGCACATCGATTGTGTTGTATCAGCTTGATATGCCAGCTTTGTCGTTTCGCGGCCATACCGACTTGATCGCACCACAGGCCGCAACTTTTCCAGCTCTATCTCGCTGAACACCATCACAGCCTCGCGCATGGTGCCGCTGCTGTTAGTCCAGCCGCTTGCTGCCACTCGGGCTTTACGCTGCATGGCGAGAGACAGCAGACTCTGCTTGAGTTGTCGCAGCTGCTCTTCAGAATTCGCCGGCGAGGACTGGGCGACACTCGACCCATCACCCATGCTCGTTCTATAACCGTTGGAATCGAGGTCTTGCCCAATGGCAAGGGACGACAGCCCCCAACCAAAAACGGCTGTCAGGGCTAAGACGCTCAAGCGTCTGAATGTGGACCACTCAGCGTTGTCTGGCCGCTCCTTCACTGGAAATCCTATCGCCCTGCATCGCTGGATTGCAGGTAATTGCTGACCAGCTCGTTGATGGTGGCCTGAGATAGGGCAAGCTTGGTTTCGTAAGTCTCCTCACCAATGGGCGTGATGCTCACCACCCTGGCACCATAAATGACGCCTTCTACACGACTTCTAAGCTGGTCTTCCGTAATGGACATATCCGCCATGGTGCCTGTGGCATTGATGTATTGCCCGTACACCTGTTCGGCTAACGCCCGGTAGGCATCCAGTTTTGATGCTTTTATCGCCATTAATCGCTGCTGAGCTGGCGTATCGCCGTGTTGAGACGCTATGACCGCATAGCCCGTAGCTACCACACCCTCGGATTGCGCTACTGGGTAGAGCTGCTGGGTGCGAGGACCTCCAACGCAGCCTGTCAGGATAAGCGTAAACAATAACGCCGCGACCCCGCGGCTCGCCACAATCCGGCAACTGGTTAACGACATGTCATGGTGCTGCATGATCCGAGTGTCCCTTTAATGTTTCATTCGTACCTCGTATTTATCGGCCATCTTTCCCAGATCTTGAATCAACGCAATCACGATCAAAGTCTCGCCGTTTTTTTAGGCACGGTTTATGCATTCTCACCCCAAGACAGAGACCAAGAACGGGAAAGGGCGCTTTCTCGACACTTTTGCTTGAAATATAAGGCACCGCAAAGAGCCAATGGCCACATCAACCTTCAATTTGTCAGATCTTCGACAACTGACGACGGCGCTGCCGTGGACTTCCTTGGCCATGCCCATTGCGGTGATCCTCATCTTGACCATGTTGATCTTGCCGCTGCCGCCGTTAATGTTGGATTTCTTCTTTACGCTGAACATCCTGCTGGCCCTGCTGATCATCATGGTGGCCCTGAACACCGCAGAAACCCTTAATTTTTCGTCTTTCCCCACCATCATTTTATTCGCCACCATGCTGCGTTTAGGCCTCAACGTGGCTTCCACCCGAGTTGTTCTACTGGAAGGTCACCAAGGCGGAGATGCGGCCGGCAAAGTCATTGCCGCTTTCGTCGAATTTGTGATTGGCGGCAACTACGTTGTCGGCTTCATCGTCTTTGCCATTTTGATGATCATCAACTTCATCGTAATTACCAAGGGCGCCGGCCGAGTTTCCGAAGTGATCGCTCGCTTCACTCTAGATGCCCTACCGGGCAAGCAAATGGCCATTGATGCGGACCTTAATGCCGGCGTTATCGATCAAGAAACCGCAAAACTACGGCGAGCCCAAGTCGCTCAGGAATCTGACTTTTTCGGCTCCATGGACGGTGCCTCTAAATTCGTACGCGGCGATGCCGTGGCAGGCCTTTTAATCCTTATCATCAACCTGGTGGGCGGTCTGCTAATCGGGTTGCTCCAATATGAGATGACGCTATCCGATGCGGCACGAGCGTACATTTTGCTCACCATTGGGGACGGCCTTGTTGCCCAGCTGCCAGCGCTTATTTTATCGCTGGCCACCGCCATCATCGTAACCCGCGTAACGACCTCTGAATCCACCCCGGATCAAGCCAGCAAGCAGCTGGCCAACCCCTTAGCTTTCTTTATTGCTGGCGGCATCTTGACGGTCATGGGACTCGTTCCCGGCATGCCGAACATGATTTTCCTTTTCCTGGGCGGCACTGCATTAGCCTTGGGCTTCTATATCCACCAACGATTCGAAGCTCCGGTACCGGATTCGCCCTTGACGCCAGACGCCGCGAACCCTCAGGCGCCCGGTGAAGGCGATCCGGATTTGTTGGAGCTGGGTTGGGACGACGCGGGGCAGGTAGACGTCATCAGCTTGGAGCTGGGCTACGGTTTAATCCCGATGGTGGATGCGGATGCTGGTGGCCGGCTGCTGAACAGGCTTAAGGGCATTCGTAAGAAACTGTCTGCAGAAATGGGCTTTTTACTGCCTTCTATCAGAATTCGAGACAACCTAGACAGCGCCCCTGATGCCTATCAAATTGTCATCAATGGCTCTGTGCGGGGTGTCGGCGTCATCGCTGGCGGCAAAGAAATGGCCATCAACCCGGGCAACGTGTTGACAGAGATTCCGGGAGAACCCGGCAAGGATCCGGCCTTCGGACTAGACGCGGTCTGGATTGAGCCAAGTGAGCGCGAATACGCTCAAGCTGTTGGTTATACCGTCGTAGACGCCAGCACCGTTATCGCCACACACCTAAACAGCGTGATCAAAAACAACGCTGATGAATTGATGACCTACGATGTAACACAGCAACTGATCGACAAAATCGCCGAAACGTCGCCGAAACTCATTGAGGACTTCATCCCAGAAAAGCTCACCTTGGGAACCGTCGCGAGGGTGCTACAAAACTTGTTGCGCGAGCGGGTGCCCCTGCGCGATATGCGAACCATTTTAGAAACCCTAGCGGAGGAATCCGGCCGGACCCAAGACGCCGGTCAGCTATGCGCCTTGGTTCGACCGAAACTGGCACGACTCATCGTCCAAGACATTATCGACCCGGATGAAACTCTAGCAGTGATGACCTTAGACCCAACCCTGGAGCAGTTGCTCACCGATCTGGTTTCCCGGGCAAATAGTTATGACGAGATTGCCCTAGAGCCTGCTTTGGCAGAGAGCTTTTTTGCATCGATTCGCACCACCATTGAAGAGCTGGAGCAGAAAGAGTTGCCTGCGGTACTGGTGGTATCGCCTATGTTGCGACCATGGCTAGCACGTCTGCTACGCCGCAGCACCAAGGACTTGACCGTTCTGTGCTACACCGAAATTCCCGACGACCAACCTATCAGCGTTGTGTCATCCATTGAAGTTAACCAACGTGAGGACGAGCAAACCTAACGGTTGCCGAAATACCTATGGAACTAAAGAGATTTGTTGGTAGTGACAGCAAAGCAGCGATGGAACAGGTTCGCGCCCATTACGGCGACGAGGCGTTAATCATCTCTACCAACAAAGTTGGCAACAAGACCGAGATGATTTGCGCAGTGGAGGAGCCGAAGACCGATGAGCTCGCAAACAGGGCCATACCAACGCCGGGAGCTCAGGCTGCCGAGGGGCTCGACATTAGCGAAGCCACATCAACCGTAGCCTCCCTTTTGAATCGGGTTGCGGCGGATGCTGCTGCTGAGGGCCTAAGTGGTCCGAAAGGGCGCGAAAGCAGCGGATTGAAAACAGGACTGGGCAGCGACCGAATCGCTAAAGAATTTGGTCAGGAACTGAATTCCGCTTTAAACGATCAGCGCAGTACTGCTGAGCCTCAACAGCCACCCCTGTCTAAGACTGAGCAGGATCTAAACGCGCCCGAGCCTTTCACTGCTGCGCGACACCTATTGTCGGGGCGGGAAGACATGCACGCCATGATGCAAACCATTCAACACGACCTTGCCCAACTGCGATCCCAACTGGAGAGCCAGGCCGCCGCCGAGGCCCCAATTCGCCAAGCGCAGCTGGCCATGGCATCCATAAATAAGCGCGTGGCGCATAACTCTAACGCCATCTCTGAGCCGGCTCGACAGATAGAAGCACTAGTTGGACAACCCATCAGTCACCAGCGCGACTGGGCGGGAACCCACGCCTTCGTCGGCCAGCCCGGCGTTGGTAAGACCACGGCCATAGCAACATTGGCCCAGCAGATTGTGCAGCGGGACCCTGAGGCAAATGTGATCGTTCTTTC
>JAQWIX010000169.1 GCA_029248675.1 Pseudomonadales bacterium
CCGGCGGTATCAATATCGGCTCAGCTGTGGCTCTAGGTGTTCTTGGCATCGCCTTGATTGTCGAGTCCGATGATGATGGACCCAGTGCACCAGTCGTTACTCGTCCCGATCCAGTAGGACCTGTCACGACCGGCACAGGCACTATCTCTCCATCCGGGACCTAGGTGTTTAGGCCGCCTTTGCGATCCCGCAACGGGTGGTAGATGATCTCTCTGGCAGAGCAATGGTGAGGGGCTACGATTACGGGTGGTCAAAGCTATCCGCTGACAGGTGCGCTCGGTTGCTCAGACAGGTCTAGTTTTACACCAACCGCTGGCTTGGATGTGGATTTCTTTCAACCAGCGGAACAACCTCGGGCAGATAACGGTTCACAAAGTGCGGGGCGCTCCGGTGAGCGTCCAAGTCTTTTTGGGTCGCCCACCACTCAACCAAGATAAATACTTCCGGTTCACTCTCCGAATGATAGACCTCAAAGCGTTCACAGCCTTGTTCAGTTAGGGATGCTTCTGCTTGGGCGGTCAGCAGCCTTTTAAGTGTTTCAATGTTTCCACTATCTCGAGCTTTGAGGATAACGTTGTTGTATATCATGTGGTCTTCCGTTCCTTATGGTTGATCGAGGAGATGACGCAGTTTGCCACAAGTACAAGGTCTCGCTTCTTGATGCTACCGTTCGTGAAGTGCCGGCATGTAAACTACCGGTGACCCAAGTCCTTGCTGTAGGGATAGCCGATGTTTAAAACCTCTTCCATCAAACACCTTGAAGTGTTGCCGCTGTGGGAGGCTGTGCAAGGACTGGCTCCGGAGCAAATACCTCAGCTGACCATTCACCTTGCATCTAACGCCAATGGCGCCGGTGTTATTGTTTGCCCCGGGGGTGGTTATCGAACCTTGGCCAGTGATCACGAGGGTTTGCAGGTGGCCCAGTGGTTAAACAAAGCAGGCGTCCATGCCTTTGTCTTGCGCTATCGGTTGGGACCGAAACACCATTCCTCGGTGTCATTGCGCGATGGCAAGCGAGCCGTGCGCTTGGTGCGCCATCGGTCGTCAGACTGGGGGTTGGACCCCAATCGCCTTGGTATGCTCGGATTTTCCGCTGGAGGACACCTGACCCTGGCCACTGGGCTGTCGGCTGATACCCGAGAAGAGCCCAATGACGCTGTCGACGACTTAGATAGCAGGCCAAACTTTTTGGTGCCCGTGTATGCGGTGACTAATGGCTCTGTTCGGGGGCGCAAGGCTGATGAGTACTGGCCGATGGATACCTTGGTGGATTCGAAAACTCCGCCAACATTTATCATGCATACCCATGAGGACTCAGTGGTTCCAGCCAGTCAGGCCACCTTGCTCTACGACGCGTTGTTAAAAGCCCGGGTGCCTGCGGAACTGCACATTTTTAATCACGGGGATCACGGCCTAGGCCTAAATCGCGGGGCTAACGAGCAGGATAGCCAAGTTAGCCCCTGGGGAAGTTTGCTGTTGAGTTGGTTGCAGCGTCACGGCTTTCTGCACGATCAGAACAGAAGCGGAGAGCGGTGCACCTTTGAGGGTCAGGTGTTGCTGGACGGTGAGCCAATCGCTCTAGGTTTGCTTAGTTTCATACCCCAGGGACAACAATCTCCCATGATAAGAGTGCGGCTGACCAGTGCGAATGCCGGTCGCTTTCATTTTGATGCACCGAATGGCCCGGTGCCCGGGCCTCATCGCATGGTTTTGCATATGGTCAGCGAGGTATATCCAGCGGATAGCAGCGGTGACTTCTCCTTGAAGCATGCCCTGTGTTTCGAGGACATCATAGATGTCACGCCTGGTGCCTCGGTTCAATGGCGGCTCAACCGAAGCGATGGAGAGCCTCTTTAGATTCGTATCGACAGCGAATCAACCCGGGCATGGATTTGGCCTGACAGTTTGGCCGTTTTACCGAAGCTCCATGCCTGTCATGTTCCCATCCTTGCGCCACTCATCAAGCATGCGAAAGAACTTGATGGGACCAGCACCGAACATGTCTGAAAAGAAGCCGCTGGCGTTGCCAGTCTTTCCTTCGCTGTTGTAGTAACCGGGTGTGCACTCTCTGTAAAAACGTGCTCCCGTATTCGACGACTGACGTATCAGGTCCACATAGTCTTGCTCCGCTGATTGAGAGGCTTCCACTGTGGGCTTGCCGCGCCCTCGGGCCTCGCTGAGCACATAGGCTAGGTGCTTGGCTTGTTCGTTCAGGGCATGAGGCACGTTCACGGTCACTGCGGTTTGGGTGAAACCGAGAAAGAAGCAGTTCGGGAAACCACGACTGGTTAGGCCATGGAAGGTTCGCAAACCATCACGCCAATGCTCGCTCAAGGTTTGGCCCTCTCTACCCACGACGTCGTACCCGGCGCGGCGGGTAAAAGTAGTGCCAACTTCGAAGCCGGTGGCAAAGATTAAGCAATCGACTTCATAGTGTGTGTCGCCTACCTGAACCCCAGTTTGGGTGAGTGAATCCACTCCCTTGCCTTGAGTATCCACCAAGGTGACATTGTCGCGGTTATAGGTGTCTAAGTATTCGTCGTGAAAACAGGGGCGCTTGCAGAATTGCCGGTACCAGGGTTTTAGACTCTCGGCTACGGCGGGATCCTTAACTACTTCTTCAGCCCGGGCTCGAATGAAGTTCATCTTCTTGTAATCGGATAGCTCCATCAGTTCCGCGCGTTCGGCGCCGGTCAGACGACGGCCCAGCTTGCGACTGGCCAGCTTGGCCGCAATGCCAGTGAGATTACGGAAGATATCTGTCCAACCATCGTTGATCAGATCCACTTCCTGATCGCCGCCGCTGACTAAGATATTGAAGTTGTCCATGCGTTCCTGTTGCCAACCGGGTGTCAGGTTGGCCGCCCACTCCGGATCCGTTTCCGCGTTATTTCGCACGTCGATGGAGGAAGGCGTACGTTGAAAAACGTAGAGTTCTTTAGCCGATGCCCCGAGGTGAGGAATGCACTGAACCGCCGTGGCGCCGGTGCCGATGATGCCGACGCGCTTGTCTTTGAGATTGGTTAAATTGCCGAAGGAATCTCCTCCGGTATAGGCATAGTCCCAGCGGCTGGTGTGAAAAGTGTGGCCTTGATAGTCATTGATGCCCGGAATGCCCGGCAGCTTAGGCCGGCTTAACGGGCCATTGGCCATTGCCACGTAGCGGGCGCGCATCTTGTCGTTGCGGTTGGTCTCAATGACCCAGTGCTGATCCGATTCATCCCAGGTCAGATTAGTGATGCTGGTTTGGAGGCAGGCGTTGTCATAAAGGCCGTAGTGGCGGGCGATACGACGGCTATGCTCGAGAATTTCTGGGGCAAAGGAGTATTTGTGTTTGGGGATGTAGTTGAGCTCTTCCAGCAGCGGCAAGTAGCAATAAGATTCGACATCGCACATGGCCCCGGGGTATCGGTTCCAGTACCAAGTACCGCCGAAGTCACCGGCGGTTTCGATCATACGAATGTCGTCAAATCCAGCTTCTTTCATCCGAGCTGCCATCAACAAACCACCAAAACCGCCGCCGATAATGGCAATCTCAACCCGGTCTGTTAGTGGTTGCCGGGTGAAACCGGGCTCCACATAGGGATCGTCAATGTAGTGAGAAAACTCTGCTGTGACTTCAACGTATTGGTCGTTGGCGTCGTCCCGAAGTCGCTTGTCGCGTTCGGTCAGGTACTTGGTCTTCAAGGCCGCCGGATCGAAATCAAGACCACCCAATAGTGCTGCCATGTTTGCTGTTTCTGCCATATCTCCAACCCTCTAAAATCTAGCCCCAGTTATACAAAGGATCGTGAGGCAAGAAAAGGGTGATAGCTTGTGCCTGGCGCGTATGCTTTACGCTTGGTCTGGGTAGCTAATGAGGGAGTTAACAGGTGACCGATAAACAGATGAACAAAGTTTGGCGGCTCGCTAGGACGCCAACCCAAGGTTGGCCACAGGCTGAGGACTTCCGCTGGAGCGAAGAGCCTTTGCCAGAGCCCGGCTCGAATCAGATGCTGACTCGAACCATTTACTTATCTCTTGATCCCTATCAATGGGGACGACGTCGCCAAGGGGTAGAAGTCCCCGGAGTGGTTTGCCACGGGCGTACCGTATGTCAGGTTTTACGCAGCCGTTTAAAGGGGTTTGATGAGGGTGATTTGGTATTCAACACCAATGGCTGGCAAAGCCACGGCCTGACTGGCGAAGACATCAGTGTTTTTGGCTACATGTTTCCGCGGAAGCTCGATCCGAGCCAAGCGCCAATCTCCACCGCCATTGGCGTGATGGGTATGTTGGGATTAACCGCTTATTCAGGGTTGATCGTGCAGTGCCAGCCACGCCCTGGGGAAACTGTGGTGGTTTCTGCCGCATCCGGTGGCGTTGGGCAGGTGGTTGCTCAACTTGGCCGGATTTACGGATGCCGGGTAGTGGCGATCGCCGGATCTGAGGAAAAAGTTCGTTTCCTCAATGAACTGGGGGTAGACGCTGCAGTGTCTCATCGGTCAGATAACTTTGCCGCCGATTTAGCGGCGGCTTGTCCAGATGGCTGCGATGTCTATTTTGAAAATGTGGGCGGGCAGGTATTTGATGCCGTGCTACCTCTGCTAAACCAGCATGGGCGCATTTCCCTTTGTGGGTTGGTTTCCCAGTACGGCAATCAAGACGGATTGGATCCGCGGGATCAATGGAGGAAAAAAGGGGAGCAAGTTTTCACCCGCCAGCAGGTGCAGGTGCACGATTTGTTCGTTGGGAATTATGTGGCGGACTATCAAGAAACTTTTCTTGATGAGGTAGGCGAATACGTGCGTTCTGGTCGGCTGACCTATCGAGAGGATCTTCGACCTGGGCTAGAGCAGGCACCAGAGGTTTTTGCCCAGATGTTAAAGGGAGACAATTTCGGCAAAACCCTAATCGGCGTCTCCCAAGATCCCACGCAATCTGGCTAAGCAGAGCCATGAACTTCGGTTAGGTGAATAGCTGAGATTGGGTTACTTTCGGGGGAGTCATCAATCGGGGAGAGGAAAGTATGGCTGAACTGGGCACCACGAAAGAGGGGTTCTGGCAGACTCGTTATTCGATCATCGCCATGTGCTTTGCCGCCACCTTTGTTTGCTACATAGACCGAGTCAACATCTCTGTGGCCATTATTCCTATGGCCAACGACTACAATTGGAGCCTAGAAACACAGGGCTACATCCTGTCCTCTTTCTATATTGGCTATTTGCTGATGCAGATCGGTGGCGGACGGCTGGCCGATACCTTTGGCGGCAAGGTGGTGCTAGGGGCCGGTGTGTTGATCTGGAGTTTGTTCACCTTGGTGACGCCTTGGGCGGCAATGGGTGGTTTGATGATGCTTTACCTTGCTCGCATTGGCATGGGTTTGGGTGAGGCCGTTACCTTTCCCTCGGTCTATTCCCTGGTGACGCGCTGGTTCCCGGCAGGAGAAACGGGGAAAGCCATCGCCTTAAATGCTAGCGCAATTCCCGTTGGCACGGTTTTCGCGCTGGTGGTGACGCCGATCATTGTGACCACCCTAGGTTGGGAGTGGGCTTTCTACTTATTCGGTTTGGTTGGCATCCTCTGGTTTGCGGCTTGGCAATATCTCGTGGCGGCAAAGCCGCAAGATCATCCGCGCATTTCCGCCGCGGAGCTGGAATTTATTAAAACCAATGCGCGTTTTAGCGAGGAGCGGGAGGGGGAGGAAGCGCCGCCAATTCGCACCTTTCTCAAAAGCAAGGCGGTGTGGGCGATCTTGGTTGCCCATTTTTGCAACAATTGGACCCTTTACGTCATATTGTCTTGGCTGCCGAAGTATGTGAACGAGGGGTTAGGGGTCCCTTTTGGCGACATCGGCTATGTGGCCATGCTGCCGCACATCACCTCTTTTTTGTTCATCAACTTAGCTGGCAACGTTGCCGACCGAATGATTGTTAGCGGTATGAACGTGACCTTGGTTCGGAAAATTTGTCAGACCGTGGCCTTCGGCGGGCTCGCCGCCTGTTTGCTGCTGGTTACCACCGTCGACACGGTGTGGGCCGCGATCGGCATTTTATGTCTCGGAAAAATGTTCAGTGCTGCCAATATGGGCGGTTTTAACGTCAATCATATGGATGTAGCGCCTAGGCATGCCGGCACATTGATGGGCATTACGAACACCGCCGGCACCATTCCAGGAATCGTTGGTGTCGCGGTCACCGGGCTGATTTTGGAATACACCGGGTCTTGGGATCTGGTGTTCCAAGTGACTGCTGGCGTTACCTTGTTTGGGATGGTTTTTTACTTACTGTTCGCCAGCGGCGAGAAAGAATTCGATTAGTGCGCTTCACTGACAACTAGGGATTAAGAATGACATGCTGAGCTTGCTAAAGGGCATCAAGGTGGTGGATTTCACCACCGTTGTATTGGGGCCCTATGCCACCCAGTTTCTAGCAGATTTTGGTGCGGAAGTGATCAAGGTCGAACCTCTGGATGGTGATGGCTTTCGATCGGTCAGGCCCGGGCCCAGCCCGGATGTTGGCGCCGGATTTGCGAATTTTAACCGTAACAAACGTAGCATGGCGCTGGACCTCAAGCAGCCAGATGGCCAAGACATAATGGCGAAACTGGTGGGGCAGGCCGATGTGGTCGTGCATAACATGCGCGGAAAGTCGGCCCAAACGCTGGGTATCTCCTACCACCAGTTAAAGCAGCTCAAGCCTGATTTGGTTTACTGCTGGTCGCCGGGCTTTGCCAGTATCGGGCCCGATGCAGAAAGTCCGGCCTACGATGACATTATTCAGGCGCGATCAGGTATGGCGGCCCTGAATTCTGACAGCAGCGGGGCGCCTCAGTTTTTCCCGAGCATCCTGTGCGATAAGGTTGTTGGTCTGCACCTAGCCTTAGCTGTGGCATCGGCCATAGTCCACAAACTCCGCACAGGTGAGGGGCAAAGTATTGAAGTACCCATGCTGGAAACCATGACAAGCTTTTTAATGGCCGAGCACCTAGCCGGGCATACGATGGTGCCCAGTCAAGGTGAAATGGGCTATCAGCGGCTGATGTCGCCCCATCGCCGACCTTTTCAAACTAAGGACGGCTTCATGGCGATAATGCCCTACAGCGCAAGGCATTGGATTCGCTTCTTGGTCCTAGTCGAAGAAGAGGAACTGGCGGAGGCGGCATGGGTTAACGACGCGGGCGCGCGATCTGATCGGATTGACGAGTTGTATGAACTGATCGCTGGCGTTGCGCCAACAAGAACCAACGACGAATGGGTGTCGGTCCTTGGGGAACTGGACGTTCCCTGTGCTGCCGTGAATTCGCTATCGGACCTGTTTGCTGATCCCCAGTTAAGCGCTTCCGAGATCGCTCAACGGATGCCAGATCAGGGACTCGGTCCCATGCAATATTTGCGACCGGGCTTTTTTGATGAGCAAGGCTCCGCTTGGTCGCCCCAGCGTGCGCCTAGACTCGGTGAGCACAGTATCGAGATTCTTGGGGAGCTTGGACTGTCTCAAACGGAAATTGATGCCGCTAGAAAGTTGGGCGTTATCGCCGCCCCCTGATCTGAGCTTTGGAGCAAACGGAACGCTACCACGAGTTTGGTTGAGAGGGCGTCTTTGTTGAGTAAAGAGCAAGGCCTCAAGGTTGGTCGTAAATCGTTGCCGTATCAGCTAACGAAATCAGGCGTCGCTCAGATACCAGCGGGTGCCGCAAATCATCACTAAGTCGTCACTGATGTAACAGTCCCTGGCTTTTGCCTCGCGCAAAATATGCTCACGGTTCGCCACCGCGATATCTAAGCCCCCAAGGCCCGGTCCGCGACCATCGGTCACCGGCACGAAACGGATGACGGCATTGTTCATCTGGACGGTTGGCTGGCCTTGGGTGTTGGCCACGACTGGTTGATCCATGCATTGGCTCCACAGGTTGGCCAGAGCCTCGGGGTCGTCACCTTGCAGTTCCACGCCTACGAAATTCGTTGTCACGTCCTGTTTGACCTTGTCTTCCCAGCCCTTGCCGCCGACTGGATCCCAGTGGCCTTCAAAATCGGCACCGCTGTTGTATTCCAGTTCTAAAAAGGCTGCTTTCAAATCTCCTGGGTGCAGTTGGGTAAGGGTCCAATGCTCGTTGGAGTGCTCGTGGGCAACCCGCACGCCATGGTCCAAGGCTCGCTGACGCAGTCGCTGCTGTTCGGCAAGGCTGTCAATTTGGGTGATGACCATGTAGCCACCGTCGCCGTTCCGTCGTTCCAGATAGCGGCCTCCCGCCGTGTTGTCTTGAATCGGAGAAACCACTTCCAGAAAATTTCGGCCCACGGGCATCAGGTTGTTGGCCAAACCAAACTTGGCTACACCGGGGTCGATATAGCAGTTGTTAATACCCAGTATGCTGCACAGATCATCCACTACCGCGTCGAGGTCATTGGCGACTAGGCATATTTGTCTTAACTGAATGGTCATATCGTTCCCCTCAACTCGGTTTTCTCAATTAGATCCAAAGCTTTTGCTGCGAGTGGGTAGAGCTACAAAATCACCAGGGCGTTTTTCCGCGTTGGCCGTCATGGCCTCCTGCATCTCTTGACTCTGCAAGAACGATGCATTCCAGATAGCAATGTAGTCCAACGTATCCGCCGTGGTGTGATCCTTCGACTAGTTGATCATGCGCTTACAGCCATAGACAGCCAGCGGCGGTTTGGAGGCGATTTCGCCGGCAACTTCCATCACGCCAGCCAGCATTTCTTCGTGACTGCTAAAGACTCGATTAACCAAGCCGGTAGCCATGGCCTCGTCTGCCGGCATGCGCCGGCCGGTGTAGGCAAGTTCCCGTACCAAACCTTCGGGCATTTGTTGTACTAAGCGCGGGAACGTTCCCACATCTGCCGTCATGCCGATGTTGATTTCGAAAATGGTGAAAAAAGCGTCCTGTGTGCAGTAGCGCATATCACAGGCGGTTACCATGTCCAGACCGCCGCCCACACAGCCGCCTTGAATTGCTGCGAGTACCGGCAAACGGCAGTCCTCTAATGCGTTGAAAGCTGCCTGTGTCTTGCGTGCTGTGTCATAAAAGGCGGCACCATGGCGAATTCGATCGCGCTTGGCATCGTCTGGGTTTTCGTGTTGTTTCGGCGCAAACGCATTGAGGTCCATGCCCGCGGTAAAGACCGGGCCAGTGGAAGAAATCACAATCACCCTAGCCCGAGCATTGCCATCAATATCCTCAATGACGTTGGGCAAATCCTCCCAAAACGACGGAATCATGCTGTTGCGCTTGTCCGGCCGATTTAAGCAGATATGGGCGATGTCATTTTCAATGGACAGATCGAAGGTTTCGAAGTGCTGTTGGCTCATGGTATTTCCTGTGTGTATTTCCGCTGGCCGAGTATACCCATGGTCCTAGCGGACGGTCAGCCCAGCAGCAGCTGATTTAAATAGCGCCCAGGCGCCAAAGTAAAGGCTCCGGCAATTAATATGCCACCAAAATATACGCCGACCATGGCCATCTTGTGTTGGACAAGGTCGTGGTTTCGTGCCGCGAAATAGGCCCTTGGAACAGAAAAAAGCACCACAAAGGACAAAATGTGAATCAGGCCGAGGTGGCCAACCAGTTGGGGCCCTACGGTGGCGGGAATCAGCAGAGAAAGGGTGGCCGTCGTCAGCATCAGTACCATATAGACCTTGCCCAGCAATCGATGAGCCGGGGTGCCCTTGGGCTTCAGCATTAGGTAGGCGCCCAATAGGGCTGCAGGCAGCACGGTAAACAAGTGAGCACTCATGATTGGGGTTAGCATTTTGTTCCTCCGACAAAGGGTGTCAAAACGATACCCCGAAAAAGTCAGGGTTTCACCGACCCTTGGTGTGGCTCTTTGCATTTTGTGCCGAATTGTTAAGCTCTAGACCTTACTTACTGGGGGAAAACGAATGCAACAAACGATTGATACTGGTACCGAAGATTTATTAGCGAGTCTTGAGGAAGGGGTGCTCACGCTAACCTTGAATCGGCCAGAGGCAAGAAATGCCATGAGCGGCGAGATGACGGCAGCCTTAGCCGCCCAACTCGCCGATGCTGAGCTAAACCCGAAAGTGCGCTGCATCGTTCTAACCGGTGCCGGCAAGGGTTTTTGCGCAGGTGGCGACGTGAAAGGTATGGCCGCTGACGGGGACGGCACCGTGGGTGATAACACCATCGATCATGCCATCCACCGGCAGCGGGCGAATCAGCGTGGCACCGCGGGTCGTCTATACAGTATGCCAAAGCCTACCATTGCCGCCCTGCCCGGCGCCGCAGCCGGGGCTGGGCTTTCCCTAGCGTTGGCTTGCGATATGCGCATCATGGCTCGTAACGCCATCATGACGACGGCCTTTGCTCGAGTGGGATTTTCAGGCGACTACGGCGGCACCTACTTCATGTCTCAACTGGTGGGCACTGCCAAGGCTCGGCAGCTTTATTACTTGTCCGAGCGGGTCAGCGCTGAAGAAGCGCTGCAGTTGGGATTAACCAACTGGGTTTGTGAGGCGGAAGAGCTTCAGGCAAAAGCGCAAGAAATCGCTGCCCAGTTGGCGGCAGGACCATCGGTAGCCTATCGCTACATGAAAGAAAATTTTGCTCGGGCTATTTCGTCCGGAGACCTAGACGACTGTCTGGATCTGGAGGCCACCCACCACGTTCATTGCGGGCAGACAGAAGACCACAAGAACGCGACTCAGGCTTTTGTCGAAAAACGCGAACCGGTGTTTCAGGGTCGCTAAAACCAACCGATCGGCTTTGACTCAGAACTGGATTTCAGGGCGCTAGACGCCCTGAATTTTTTTGCACAAAGGCGAGAAAGCGCTTGGCTTTTTCGGGCTGTGGGCTGGATTTCAGAATCACAGCGGCTTGGCTAATCGGGTCGTGAAGAATGACGGGGACCAGGGTGAAGTTGGTCTCCGGTGTGCGCTGCTCGCGTAACTGAGATAAGGCCACGAAGCCAGCGGTAGCATTACCTGATGCCACAGCAGCCCAAGTTTGCCCTACGTTTTCCAGCGTAATCAGCTGAGCCGAAGGCGTTTGTTGCCAGTCTAAGGCGCCGAGCGCCTGTTGGGCCGCAAGACCGTAAGGAGCCAGCTTAGGATTTGCCATGGCGATCCTTGGGCTTGCGCGGAGTTGGTTTAGCAGTTCGTCAGGTCTAGGGCTTTTTGGATGCCATAAAGCCAAGCGCCCAACGTAGTAAATTTCTTCGCCGCCAAGGGTGAGACCGGCTTCTACCAATCGCCTCGGACGCTCTGTATCCGCGGCAAGAAACAAGTCGAAAGGCGCTCCCCGCTGAATTTGCGCATACAGTTTGCCCGTAGAGCCAATGCTTACAGAAATGTCTGTTTCTGATGGATGGGTTTGACGGTAGTGGCTGATCAAGTTGTGCAGCGGGACGGCGAAGTTGCTGGCTACCGCGATGCGCAGGGGTTGGCCTTGAGCGAGGCAGGGCAACAATCCAAGAAGACACAGAATTACGGCGCGTCGAAACATAGTGGTTAGGCCTGATATGGGTCGTTATTGACTGGGATTCGTCTATGATGGCTTAAGAGGATGCCGGAGGGGAATCCAGTATCTCGTTGCGGGCAGCTGTTTTGGGTAGTCGTTTTCACTCAGTTTCTAGAAAGCGACCTCCGGATTGGCCGCATTAGTACATCTCAACGGTTTAGGGACGCAAATTAACAATGACTGATAATAACAACGCACAGCCCTCAGGCGAGAATGCTCAGCCGACCGCTCGCTCTATGCGCACGGTTGCTGTTACCGCCTTAGGTGGCACCAGTATCGAGTGGTATGACTTTTTTATCTACGGCACGGCGGCCGCACTGATTTTCCCTACCCTGTTTTTTGCTGAAGATATGCCTAGGTATGTGGCCCTTTTGGCGTCGTTTAGCACCTTTGCCGTCGGCTTTATCGCTAGACCGATCGGTGGCGTGTTGTTCGGGCACTTTGGCGACCGGGTCGGCCGCAAAGCAGCCTTGGTCACGGCACTGATGATGATGGGTGTTGCTACCACACTTATTGGCCTGCTGCCTGGCTACGCCCAAATCGGCCCTTTGGCGCCATTGCTGCTGATTTTGCTGCGATTTGTTCAAGGGCTGGCCGTAGGTGGCCAGTGGGGTGGTGCCATGTTGCTGGTGACGGAGAATGCCCCAGCCAACCAACGAGGGTTTTACGGCGCCTTTGCCCAAGCCGGTGCCCCGGCAGGACTGGTGCTGGCAAACTTGGCGTTTTTGGCCGTAAGCGGCAATCTTACCGACGAAGCATTTTTGGACTGGGGATGGCGGATACCATTCATCTCTAGCGTTTTGCTAATAGGCCTAAGCCTCTATGTGCAGCTCAAGCTTGAAGACACCGAGGCCTTCAAAGAGTTGGCGGGAGCTTCGGAGCCCAGCGAAGCAAAACCTCGTTCACCCGTCATACAAGCGCTGAAGACCTATCCACGAGAGATCGTTTTGGCTGCAGGCGCCTTCTTGGGGGTTCAGGTCACTTTTTACATCTGCATTGCCTTCATTATTTCCTATGGCACAGATCCTGACGGTTTGAACATTGCCCGATCGGATATGCTCACCGCAGTGCTGGTCAGTACGCTCTTTGCTATTCCCGCGAACTTCTTTTTCGGCGCATGGTCCGACCGTCACGGCCGGCGGGGTATATACAAGTTTGGCGCCATTTGTACGGCACTCTGGGGTTTCGTCATGTTTGCCATGATCGATACCGGAGACTGGTTCATGATTACGGCGGGCTTGGCCATTGGTCATATCTGCATTTCGATGATGTACGGGCCTCAGGCCGCGTTGCTGGCTGAACTCTTCAGCACCGAGGTTCGATATTCTGGCGCTTCCCTTGGGTACCAACTTGGGGCGATCGTTGGGGGCGGATTCGCGCCCATGATTGCGACCAGTTTGTTGGTGGTGTTTGGCAGCTCCATGTGGATCGCAGCCTATATCGCAGTCGCCAACATCCTGACGTGGTTCTCAATTAACGCGCTGAAAGAGAGCGGTAATACCGACTTGGATAGCGTGGCTTAGCAACACCTAATACGGATCCCGCAGTCGCTGCTGTGGGATCCAGAAACGGGGTTTTTGAAAGCTACTAGGCAGGGTTTGGGCTATCGATAGACCAAAAAACCCTGGCTGACCGCTTCTTGGCCTTCTGCATTTATGACGCGAAAACTAAGGCAGCTGCCTTGCGTTTTGCCCACCTCCAGTTGAATGTCACTGGGCATTAGCACCATGGCCGCAAAACGACCGCCTAACCTCTCAGCCCGGGTCGGGTCCCCATCTAAATACTCGTTGACCAAAGTACTTATGGCTAAGGCCAGGGTCGCTGTGCCGTGCAGGATTATGTCTGGCAGGCCTGCATCCAAAGCCACTTGTTTGTCTGTATGTATGGGGTTAAAGATGTGCGCACACTCGGTATAGGTATGGGCTAGATTGCCGCCCACGGATATTGTGTGATGCGCAGTTGGGTGAAATTCTCGGCCGGCCAATGGCCATGCCGGAACCGGTTCTGCTACGGACGTTTCCGTGTCGGCCGCGACACCTCGATAAATACTGGTTTGATAGGTACGACAAACCAACTGGTCATGGCTGTCCAGGGTGTCCAGTCGCATAACAAAGGCCGCCCCGGGACGAATCCCCCGAGCGTCTATGACCGTGGTCTGAGTGCGAAGAGTTTCGCCAGCAACAATGGGTCGATACAGGTGCAGGTCGTGTGACGCATGCACGCCCTTGGCGGCTTCCGCATCTGTTAGGCCGGTCATTTGAGCGAGCTGTCTAGTGGCCAATATTGCCGGCCATTCCAGACACACCGGGAACACTGGATGAGCTACCGTCGGCCCAGTGGTATCTAGGTACTGCGGGTTCATGTCCCCAAGGCTTGCGGCATAGGCCATGAGCCAGCGCAGATCGGTTTGGTGTTCGATGAAGTCGGTTTTTGCTCCGATGGCTTTTGCGCTCAATGGCATATGGGTTTTCCGGTTCGTTCTCTGTGCAGCAGTGTAACCCCTTGCTGCGACCTATTCAGGACTTTGCCCGGGCACAAAAGAGCCTGCTATGGTTGGGTATTGGCTTAATGGGAAGGAAGAATCACGCTATGCAGGTAACGAAAATGGCCGCGCCCCTAGGCGCCATCGTTGAGGACCTAGATGTGCGCACAGTAGATGTGTCTACTGCGACGAAGCTTAATGAGCTTTTCTGCCAGCACCACGTGCTGGTGTTTCCCAAACAGCAGCTGACACCTGACGATCAAGTAGCCTTTGCCCAGCACTGGGGTGAGTTGGTGCCATTCCCCTACGGCAGCCTGCCCGGACATCCCAACATCATTGAATTGCGAAATAAGGGCAAACAAAGGGATGTGAACCAGCACTGGCATTCGGATATGACCTACGATCCCGCGCCACCGAAGCTCACCATGCTTTATGCCTTGGAAGCGCCAGCACTGGGAGGTGAAACGGCCTTCGCAAACCAGATTGAAGCCTATGAGGATCTCAGCGATGGCATGAAAACGCTTGTAGACACCTTGGTGGCAAAACATTCCGCCAAGGATCTGGCCCGGCTGTATGGCCAAGATCCGGAACAAGCATCCGAAGCCGAACATCCGGTTGTGCGTACCCACGATGAAAGCGGTGCTAAGGCGCTATATGTATGCCGGGCATTTACTCGACAGTTTCGGCACTGGTCTCGCCAAGAGAGCAAGGTGCTGCTGGAATATTTGTACGAGCACAGCATTCGTCCGGAGTATCAGGCAAGACATCAATGGCAACCCGGTGATCTGGTTATGTGGGACAACCGCTGCTTGCTGCACTATGCGGTTCACGATCATGGCGACGAGCCTCGACTGATTCACCGCCTACAGGTGCGTGGCCAGGCGCCACAATAATGCTCGACTACCAAGAGCTGATTGGGCGGTACAGCGAGAAAAACACAGCCAATGAAGCCGATTACGCCAAAGCGTGGCTGCAAGTGGCATCGCGCAAGGAAGACCTAGTCGAATTGGCTGTGATTGGCGGGCTATTGGCAGATCGCATGGCTTGGGTATTTGTCGCCGGCTATCAAAGCGCGCTGCGTCATACGTTTGCCTCCATACCCTTGGATGGCATTGGGGCATTTGCTGTTTCCGAAGATCGTAAGGGTGATCCGCCGCTGCCCGGTGTGCGCTCTCGCCATCATGAAGGTCAACTGCATGTCAGCGGCTACAAAACTTGGGTTGCCTGCAGTCAGTCCCTAGCCTATCTAATCATCAAGGCCGATGGCGGCGAAGCGGCGCGTTACTACTGTTTGCCCCGTCAAACAGCAGGTCTGACGCTGCAGGACAAGCACGGCAACTTTCTGTCGGAAATGAGCCAAGGAGTCGCGCAACTGGATGGCGTTGCAGTGCCAGAGGCGCTTGACCATGGCGCCGTGGGTTGGTTTGGTATCCGCGAAACCCTATACATTTATATGGCGTTTTGTGCCTGGGCGGGCAAGCGCGGAGCTTCTACGGCCGACTGCCAAGGGCTGCTTAACCGTCTGGCTGCCTTGGTGGCCCAGCCCCCGGTGGATGCCAGCAGACTGGAAGAACTTAAGGCCGTCGATGCCAGTGTTCAAGGGTTACGAGCAGCCCTAGCCCTAGAGGACGAGAAACGTTGGCAAGCAGATCAGCGCCTGATTGCCATGTATTCGCCAAGTATTCAGAAACGTCAGATTTGAATCGATCCGGCTAAGAAACCACCGAACCACCATCACAGGTGATGACGTCACCTACCGTAAACCCGCAGGCTCTGGAGCTTAAAAAGATTGCCAGGCCGGCGATGTCCTCCGGGGTGCCAACTCGGCCACGAGGATTTCCCTTGCCTAGGGCATCCCAGTCGGTGTTTTCCGTATCGCCGCCTGCGCCAACACCGGCGCTGAGCATGTAGGTTGGGAAGGGCCCCGGGGCGATACCGTTAACAATGATGTTGCGTTTAATCAGGTGGGCAGCCAGAACCCGGGTCAAGTGGTGGACCGCTGCCTTCGAGGGGCCGTAAGAAAAGTTGTCGAAGATTGGGGTTTTAATGCCATCGATGGAACCCACGTTGATAACATGGCTAGGCGTGTCATGGGACCCGGACTGCTCCAGGTAAGGCAGCAGTTTTTGGGTCAGAAAAAACACGCCTTTAACGTTGGTATCCATCACCTTGTCCCAGCCGATTTCGGGGAATTCCTCCAAGGGTGCACCCCAAGCCACACCTGCGTTGTTGACCAGTACGTCCAAACGCGACTCTTTTTCGCCGAAGGCACTGACGAAGGCTTTGATGCCCTGCAAGGTGGCCATGTCTGCGGGAATGGATATGCATTCGCCCCCGTAGGTTTGCGACAGACGCTCGGCCGTTGCATCACAGACCTCTGCTTTTCGTGAGGTGATATAAACCTTTGCTCCGTTTGCTAGGTATCCGGCAGCGATCATTTCGCCAATGCCGCGGGAACCGCCGGTAACGACGACAATTTTGTCTTTAACGGAAAAAAGGTTCTGCATAAGGAATCTCCTTGGGGTTTTGGCTGGTTGGCCGCTGGGTTTAAGAGGTCTCGCAAACGGAGCTGATCATGTCATCTCGGCTAGCGCCGCGTTGAATGCGTGCAGCTGCGTTTTTTGTTCGGCCTCTGAGCATGTAGCGAAACACCGTGTTGCGGATTTTTTTGTCCTTTAAAAACGTGCCGGGTTTTTCTACTAGGTTCACCGTGCGCATGATGCCGCGATGCACGTGAAGTTGATACTTGGCTGCCGCTACCAAGGCATCGCCAAAGGCTAGTTTGAACCAAGCGGACAAGGATGCTGCACGATCCAGCGTTTTTCCTTGCCTTACCGCAGCCGCTTTTTTGATGCCGTTTTTGTCCTCGGTAAGACTGGCATTGAAAATAGGCCGTATCTCTTCTTCTGTCTTGGCACGAAAGCTGAGCGCTCGCTGCCAAGGGTCTGCTTCGTTGGCCAAGACCTCGCTGAGCAGGTGGGCGTGCAGAGTGCCGGTGCTACAGCCGCGCCCATAGAGCGGATTGGTTCTGGCGGCAGCATCCCCAACGGCAAAGTAGTTGAGCAACTTGGTGTCGCTCTCTTCCGGAATGCAGTCCCGCCACACCGCGTGGATTTCACCGATGCCGAAGGGTGCCGTAGTGGCGGTGGCCTGTTCTGGGTTGATCCAAGGCACGAGGCCCGGAATGTTCATGCAAATCTGATCGAATTTATCACCGTCTTTGACCGCCTCTCGCAGTTCCGATTCTTCGTTGGGCAGACAAACGATGATGGCGAAGTGGCCATTATCGCCCGGGAATACTCCATATTTTAAATAGCCTAAGTCGCCAGCAGAGGGGTTCTCGCTATCCCGAGGAGGTTCGCTGACGCCATCTCGGAGTGAGTAATGTCGGGTGTAGTAGACGATTTCAGCATCGTCCCGCTGCTCGGTGACTTGAGCGCCCTTGCTTTTCAGCCACTGGTAAAACTTGTCGGCGCGGCCAGACGCGTTAACGACGATGTCTGCTTGATGAATGCTCTTAGCGTTTTGATTTTGCCGATCGGTAAGCTCAAGGCCAGTTACCGTCAGTGTCTTGTCCCCGGACTTGCTTTGGCCCTGCTCCACGATGACGTCGGTTATGAAGGTTTGGCTGCGAATGGCCAGATTGGGCTCGCGCTCTACATAGCGGCGCAGTACGGTTTCGATGGTGGCCCGACGGCACAACAGCATCCACAGTTTTTCATCCCCGGGCTCAGGTTGGTATTGATGCTGTAAGTGGTTGGGCACCATGTCTTCGAAGGTCATCTTACGCGCCCCAGCGTCTAGCAGCTCCGCCAGTAGATCTGGATATTTTTCACCAAGCACACTGCACATCAGTCCAAGGAAGGCATGGGGGTGGCGGAACTGGGCTGCGCCTCGGCGCTGCCAAGCAAAAAACGCTTCCTCGGCATTACCCTCAGGTGGCGGCACATCCCGCTCAAAAAGGGTTACGTCGAAACCTTTGCGGGCCAGCGATAGGCCAGTAAATAGGCCACAGATACCGGCGCCAACGACGGCGATGGATTGTTTCATGATGCTGCTCGTAAAAACTGGGGGCCAAAGGTATCAAAGCTCAAGGCCCGAAGGGAATAAGGGCTTGAAGGAATAAAGGCTCCAGCATTTCATGATTGGTTGGCCAGGTCGTTTGCTCGGCAAACCTAGTGGAAACCGCAGAGTTTGAGCTGTCGCAATTGAGGTCTTGGCTCAGCTCAATTTCTGCTATAAATGGGGTCTTGGAGTAAACAATAGAGGAGAGGGTGATGTTAGAGGCTGTTCAACTGGGCAAAAGTGGTCTTCGAGTGTCCCAGCTGTGTTTGGGCACCATGAACTTTGGGATCCCGGGCCGTGGGCATCAGGGAGATTGGACTCTAACTCTCGACGAGGCACGACCTATCGTGAAGGCCGCTATCGATCACGGTTTGTTTTATTTTGATTGCGCAGATATTTATGGCTTGGGTGCGTCAGAGGAAGTAGTGGGCGCACTGTTAAAAGAGTTGCTGCCACGGGATGAATACGTGTTGGCGACCAAGATTGCGATGCCCATGGGACACGGCGCCAACCAAGGTGGTCTGTCGCGCAAACACGTGCGTGAAGGGATTGATGCTTGTTTGCAGCGAACCGGTCATGACTACATCGACCATTTGGTGATTCACCGGCACCCCCACGGTATTCCCACGGCAGCGCAAACGCCCATCGAAGAAACGCTGGAAGCCTTGGACGACGCGGTCAAGGCGGGCAAGGTGCTTTATTTGGGCGGATCCTCAATGTTCGCGTGGCAGTTTGCGGAACTGCAGTTAACGGCCAAAATGAATAACTGGACCCAATTTGTGTCCATGCAAAATCACCATAATTTGGTTTATCGGGAAGAAGAGCGCGAGATGAACCCGTACTGCGCCAGCACCGGTGTCGCATTAACGCCGTGGTCACCACTGGCTCGGGGAATCTTGGCTGGTTCTTATCAGGGCGGTTTTGGCGGTGGCAGCACCAATCGATCCCAGGGCAAGGACCGTATGCGCACCGAGAGCCTCTATCACGGTGAACATGTATTCCCCATTGCCGAGCGGGTCATCGAGGTCGCAAGCAAGTACGAGTGCTCGCCGGCTCAGATCGCCGTGGCCTGGTTGCTGGGTAAGCCTGAGGTAACCGCGCCCATCGTTGGGGTTTCCAAAGTAAGCCAGTTGGATGATTTGGTTGCAGCGGCGGCTATTACGTTAGAAGCCGAGGATGTCACCTATCTAGAAGAACTGTATACGCCGGTAGAAAATCTGCTGTCCATCGGAAGTAGCTAAGGAGCCATTGCCCAGGGCAAGGGGGAGACGGATGAACATTAATCCCATAAACGCGACGTTAGGGGCCACCGTTACCGGCGTGGATCTAAATGCACTTACCGATGACCAGTGGCGGTCTGTGGAAGAGGCTTGGTATCAGTACGCTGTTTTGGTTTTCCCGGGCCAGCATATTGAGGAAACGGCCCAGGTTGCCCTTGGCGAACGCATTGGTAATCTCGAGAGGCTGGTCAGCGATCACAAAGCAGTTCCCATCAGCAATCGCCGGGCCGATGGTAAGGCGGTTGATGAGGACAGTGATCACTTTCAAATTCTCAAGGGGAATGAAGGCTGGCATACGGATAGCACTTACATGCCTGTGTCCGCTCGTGCTTCGATTTTGTCAGCCCAAGTAGTGCCCGCCGAAGGGGGTGAAACCGAGTGGGCGGATATGCGAGCTGCTTTTGATGCCTTAGATCAGAGCACCCAAGAACGCATCCGGGATATGGCGGCCTATCACTCGTTGTTTTACTCCCAAGCCAAAGTGGGGCACAAACCGCAGAAGGGCGCCTCCTATGGCTTAGACGACCAGAATATTCCTCTGCGACCCTTGGTAAAGATTCATCCGGTGACGGGGTGTCCGACTCTTTTCATCGGTAGGCACGCTCACGGTATTTCCGGCTTGAGCGATGCAGAATCCGAATCTCTGCTTGAGGAACTGACGGCCTTCGCCTGCCAGCCACCGCGAGTGTTCGCTCACAAGTGGCAAAGCGGAGACGTTGTGATGTGGGACAATCGCTGCGTGCTTCATCGAGCCAGACCCTACGACTATTCCCAGCCTCGAATCATGCGGCATGTGCGGGTAGCTGGAGACCCAATCTCCGAGGCTGGCATTAACCCGAGTTAGCGTCTGCCATCAGCGCCGAGTACCACGACACCGCGTAGGGTACGCAGAATGTCAGCAGCACTTTGAGCCATTGGTTGGAAGCCATTTGGCCAGCTAACAAGGTGTCGCCGTGATTGATGGCGGCCAAAAGGCAACCAACTATTAAGCTGACCTTCAGGGCGCGACGGTGGATGTCGGGCCGAAAGAGACGGGATGTCATCAAAGCACCCAGACTGCCGGCCTATGTCGGTCCAATGGCAATGGAAGGGGCCGTTAGCTCAGCGCTACTAGGGCGAACAATCCGCCCACAGAGCCGGCAATGCTCGCTTTTTGAAAGTGATTTTTAGACAACTGCCCCAAGGTTTCGGCGGGGTCGGAACCCCCTAGGGTTTGGCGCAAAATGCCTGTCTCAATCACCGTGGCAAAAACCACAAAGCCAAAAACCGAACTGACAAGAGCCACTCGGCCGATGCTGTCAAAGGGAATGGCCAACAACAAAATTGCCAGCAGTCCCCAGTGGAATACCCAGCCGCCAAAACTCATCCAATGGAATTGGCGCTGATTGTTTGACGCCATATCGAAGTTAAATCGGAAGAGCGAAAAAATAGCCTTCGGCTGAACTCGGGGTGCAAGGGCACCCGAGGCTTTGGCGCCAGTGTAATGGCCCCATTCGTGGAATAGCGCGCCAAGAATGTAGCCCACAAAAATGGCGTCAATAACGCTGACCGCTTGAGCAAACCAAATCCCGGACACTAGGTACCAAGTGTCTGCGGCAGCCCAGACTGAGATCGCTGCCATGGCCAGCCCCAGATCTCTGGACAGCATAGAAAACAACGTAGGTTCGGGTTTAGCGGTTTGTTCAGACACGGCGCTCGCCTCTTGTTGGGTTTTGGAATGATCGTCTACTAACTGCCTGTAGACCATCCATCAGATGGTAGCCCAAGATTCTGGCCTTTAAAACGCTCTACCAGCTCTGGGTCCTAGGACTTTGGCCGATTGATAATGGTGGTAGGTCTAAGTGAGCACTAGGTGGACATCGCCGATGCCCAAACTGAAATGCCCGGTAAAGTGGCCCGGCGCAAAAGCGGTTTTGCCGTAGGCACCGGTAATGACGTGTTGGCCCGGTTCAAGGGCATGACCATAGTCCGCTAAACGCCGGGCGAGAATAGCCAAAGAGTCGTAGTGGGGATCCATGTGGCCGGCACTGGCGACAGCCTCAATCGTTTCCAATCCGTGAGGCCGTTGTTCCCCTAGGATAACGTCCAGATCTGCCAGATCCCCAGTCATTTGATCGGCTGCAATGGCGTCGCCGTATACGATGCCCCAATTCGATAGGTTGTCGGCGATTCGCAAGCCAGCGGCGGAACCCGGCGGCAGACGTTTTTGATTGATCTCAAAACCCGGTGCAATCCCAGACATGGCCACTGCAGCGGATGCAGGGGTTGCCCCAGCGCCTAGCGTTTGCCCGACAACGAAACACAGTTCATTTTCCACGCCGCCTGTGTACAAACGATCTCGGGGTATCTGGGCGCCGCTTTGATAAATACGACTCTTCAACACAAAGCCTGACGGGCGCACGCCGACGCCTAGAGCGTCTCGAGACTCGCCAGAGGTCATACCAATTTTCCAGCCGCCCAGTTCCTCGCCTTCATTCAGCCAACGGTCTAACAGTTGAAACTGTAGGGCTTGGCCCTCGTCGGCATCGATGGGTGGCTGCTCGAAGAGCGCTGCCGAGTCGCTGTCTGGTTGCTGCTGCAGTTGCCAAAGGGTGTCGAGAAGAATTTTCATGGGAACCTGTTGATCCGTTGTTGAAAGCAATTGTTGAAAGCGAGGTCGAAGACCTATGCGATTAGGGGCAAAGTTGCCGGTCTGCGAGCATCTTACTAATCGCCCATTGGGGTCGCCGGCGCTTAGATTGGTCTTGGCGTTAGCCTAGGTCAAGAAGTTGCTGTGGATGGCCATTTTGTCTGTGACGCCGGTTGGGGTATGTTAGCGGGGTCATTTTTAAGGGGAATATCCATGGCCTACGCATCATCTGATCGTGCCTATTACGACGCCGACAGCCACATCATGGAGCTGCCGGACTTTTTGAAAGCCTATGCAGATCCAGACCTGCGGGATGACATTCCCGAGGTTAGTTATTCGGCGTCGGTGGTAACCGATGACGAAGTAAACCAGATCATGAGCCAAGGCGGCCGGCACTCGGAAGAGCATGTGGCTGCGCAGTTGGCCATGGGCGATGCGCTTATTGAAAATTCCAAAGAAATTCAGGCCCTGGGAGCATTCAACGGCTCGGATCGCTCTGCTGCCATGGATCTGTTGGGTTTCAAAAAACAACTGGTCTTTGCTACTCATTCCGTTGCGTTTCCTTTCCATCCCAGCAGTAAAAAAGATCCTGTTCTGCGTTACGGAGCCACTCGTGCTCACAACCGCCACATGCTGGATTTTTGCTCGGCAGACAATCGCTTGATGGGGGTTGGTATTGTGCCGCTGGATGATCCCGCGCGAGCCATTGGAGAGGTGGAGTGGGCGATTAAAGAGGGACTGCAAGCAATTTGGATTCCTCATCGAGCCCCCATTGACCGTTCACCTGGTCATGTGGAGTTGGAAGGGTTTTGGGCCCGTTTGGCAGAAGCTCAGGTGCCCTTTGTCCTGCACGTTGGTGGTGCACCGCTGCAGGTATCAAATGCTTGGGGCAATAACGGCCGGGCGCCGGTGAAAGATTGGCTGGGTGGTGGTGAGAACGTACGCACCAAGGACGCGGCTGTATTACATCAAACTCCGGAAATGTTCTTGAGCGTGCTATTGCTGGACGGGGTCTTTGATCGTCATCCGGGGTTGCGCGGTGCAGCCGTTGAGCTTGGCGCAGGTTGGGTACCGGAAATGTGCCGGCGTCTGGATTGGGTGACGCGGATCTACGGCCGTTCCGACGAGTCCGTACGGTTTGAGCGCACGCCGTCCCAACAGCTGATCGAGCAGATGGCGTTTACACCGTTTTCCCACGAAGACGTTGCCTATCTCATGGACGACTCACACCCAGATCTGTATTTGTTCTCCAGCGATTACCCGCACCTGGAAGGCACCAAGGATCCAATTGGGCGGTTTGAGCGCTTCTTGGAAAGTTCAGCGCCGTCCATTCGCGATGCGTTTTATAGCGAGAACTTTTTACGCCTGTGGCCAAACGCGCGGGTTTAATTCGGGCCTGTCTATGATCAAGGCCGCGGCATCAAGTCAGGATGTTCCAGTAAAAACACTGGCGGCAGCCCTGCTTGGCATCGCGGTCCTTGCCCTTTGTATGACGTATTTTCTGCGCTGCCCTTGTGAGCGTATACCTGGATCCGTGCTGTCCGGGGAAGTGGTGCTGGCCCCAATACAGGACTGGTCCCGGGCCAATCAAGTGCGTCTTTGCCAGATAGAGGTGAATGGCCTGGTACCCTGGTCGATAAATCTGAACTGCATGGCCGACGCCCAAGGGGAGCTCTTTCTTAGTTGCTCTCGCTGCGACGGCAAGTACTGGTCCGCCGTGGCGGTTAAGGACCTCCAAGCGAGGCTGCGGATGGGCCGACAGGTATATCCCGTGAACCTGACTCGGCTAACCAATTCAGCCAGACTAGACCATGCTTGGCGTACCCGAGCTGCGAAAACTGGCATGGGCGTGGATCTACCACGCCCAGATCACTGGTGGTCTTTCGCGGTGACCAGTCGTTAGCTGAACAGAAGCTAACTGGGTTCGTGGAACATGGACGTTCGGCCCCCATCCACAACTAAGTCGTGACAGGTCACAAAACGACCGGCATCGCTGGCTAGGTACAGGGCTGCTTCGGCAATGTCATGGGCGACCCCGGTTTTTTGCAGGGGCACGGAACGAGCAAGGCTTTGCTCAAGTTTGTTCATTTTGCGCTGGTTTTCTTCATCGCTGAGGGTGTTCGCACGCTCGGACCCACCCCAAAAGATCGGCGTCGCAATGGCTCCGGGGGAAATGGAATTCACCCGAATGTTGTGCTCCCCCAGTTCGATGCCTACCATTTTGGTGTAGTGAGTGAGGGCGGCTTTCAAGGCCGAATACAACAGGTCGCCCTGTCGGTAACGCAGTCCGGCAATACTAGAGTTGTTGATAATGCAGCCACCACCGCTGGCTTTCATGGGCTCTACTGCGTACTTCGTGCCCAGCATGGCGCTGGCGAGCAACAGTCTTACTCCGTAATCGATGTGATCTTGGGTTAACTTTTCCAGTGGCGCACCCACCGGCCCACCAGCGTTGTTGAACAGGATATCCAGTTGGCCGTGGGCTTGGGCCGTATGCTCAATGGACTCGCGGATAGCATCCTCTTTGGTGATGTCAGCTTCTCGATAGCTGGCGTTGCTGCCCAGCTCTGCGGCTAGGGCCTGACCCTTTTCCACCGAGCGGCCTGTGATGACTACTTTGGCACCCTCACTAACGAAAAGTTGTGCTGTGGCAGCGCCAATGCCACTGGTGCCACCCGTGATCAGTGCTACCTTTCCCTTGAGTCGTTCTGACATGCTTTCTTCCTCTGTTACAGCAAGTGATCCAACAAAATTATGATCCAACGGCAGAATACCGAAAGTGGTGGGCGCCACAAGGTTGCCCCTTGGGCTCTGATTGTGTCTTGCGCTGGCGCTGGCCACTGTGCACCCTAGTGCTTGGTGGGAAACCTAGATAAACCGAGGCGAGCCAAACGGGAGGCAAATGAGTGAAGAGGTAGTGGCCGCTAAGCGGCCAGTGAGTATTTGGACAAAGTGTACCTACGGATTTGGTGCCGCAGCCTATGGCATTAAAAACAATGGCTTCGACTACTTCTTTTTGATCTTCTACAGCCAAGTTATGGGCGTTAGTGCCTACTTGGTTAGTCTTGCTTTGCTCATTGCGCTGACCTTTGATGCCATCAGCGATCCACTTATCGGCTACGTATCCGACAACACTCGGTCACGTTGGGGCCGGCGGCACCCCTACATGTATGCGGCAGCCTTGCCGGTAGCCATCGGTTACTTTTTTGTATGGAACCCGCCGGCTAACTTAACCGGTGACGAGTTGTTCCCTTTTATTGTTGGTATCTCCATTGTTGTTAGAACTCTGATCACGCTTTACGAAATCCTAAGTTCGGCGCTAGTCGCCGAGATCACCGATGACTACGATGAGCGCACCAGCATGCTTACCTATCGAAGTTTTTTCGGCTGGACTGGCGGCACCTTGATGGCGACGGCTACGACTCTGTTGCTGCTGGTGCCTACCCCTGAGATCAGCAACGGCATGTTCAATGTCGAAGGCTTCAATCAGATGGGCCTGCTCGGCGGATCGCTGATTTTTATAGTGGTGATTGGCTCCGCTCTGGGCACGCATGGTTTCATTCCGAACCTAAAAGAACCGCCGCCGCGACGACAATTTTCGGTGAAGCGCATTTATCTTGAAATCTTTGAGACCTTGGCGACCAAGTCTTTCTTAGCACTGTTTTTAGCGGCCATGTGCGGCGCCATCGGTTCCGGTGTGGCGGCAACCCTCAGCTACTACGTCTATACATTCATATTCGAGTTTTCATCACAACAAATTGGCTACATATCCATCAGCGTGGTGCTGTCGGCCATCATCGCTTTCGTGGTGGCGCCTTGGATTGGCCGCACCTTAGGCAAAAAAAGGGGTGCCATCCTGGTGGGCTTGTTTGCCTTTACCATCGTTCCAGCTCCGGTGATTTTGTGGTTCTTCGGCCTGATGCCAGCCAATGGCAGTCCTGAACTGTTTCCCCTGTACCTGTGCATTATCATCGTCGACGTTTCTTTGATCATTACCTATCAGGTCATGAGCGGATCCATGATCGCGGATTTGGTTGAGGAAGCGGAACTGAGAACCGAGCGACGTAGCGAGGGTGTGTTCTTTGCCTCGGTGACCTTTGTGCGCAAGATAACTCAGGGCCTAGGGGCGGCCTT
>JAQWIX010000181.1 GCA_029248675.1 Pseudomonadales bacterium
CTAATGAGTGCTACCCCGTGGCGTGTTATGAGTGTCGCCCTGAGTGCTTACCGTATCTCAACGGCCTGTAAATCGTTGTGATCAAGATCACGATCTGGTGCTTGGGTTGTTCGTCGTACCCGAAATGTCGTTGCGCATCAGAACCCATTACTGGAGCGTCGAAAATACCGAGGAATTCAAATGCCGTTACATTGAGTTTTCAGTACATTAGGTTGTCACGTGAGGGTTGGCTGGAATGAACGGGGCCACCAACAACGTAAATTACTAATAAGGAGAGGACATGAGCACACCAGACAATCGGCTGCAGGGAAGAACAGCCTTGGTCAGTGGCGGGGCATCTGGAATTGGGGCGGCCTGCGCTAAGCGATTGGCGGCGGCTGGCGCAGCAGTTTTTCTGACGGATGTGGATTCCCTGCAAGGTGAACAGGTGGCAGCAGAGATTACTGAAGCGGGCGGTCTAGCCAAGTTTTCCCAGCACGATGTTACCGATGAGGCTCAGTGGGAGCGGGTGGTTGCCGAGTGTCAAAGCCACTTTGGAGGGCTGAACATATTGGTGAACAACGCGGGCATAGCGATTATGTGCGATGTATTTGAAATGTCTCTAGAGGACTGGCAGCGACAGCAGGCGATCAACCTGGACGGCGTGTTTTTAGGAGTCAAACACTGTGTGCCGGTGATGAAAGACATGGCGGACGGTGGCTCAGTCATCAATATTTCATCCGTCGCCGGTTTACAGGGCGCTCCGGGCTTATCGGCCTACAACGCCACCAAGGGTGGGGTGCGGCTCTTCACCAAGGGCGTCGCCTTAGAATGTGGCCGTAATGGTTGGCCGGTGCGAGTGAACTCGGTGCATCCGGGGATTATTGCGACCCCGATTTGGGACAAAATCGATCCCACGTTAGCAACAGAGGGTGCCAACAATTACGATCCCGACGAAATGTCGGAAACTGCTGTACCCACCGGTGTTTCCGGGCAAGCAATCGATATTGCCAACGGCGTATTGTTCCTGGCCAGCGATGAGTCGAGCTACATGACTGGGTCCGAGCTGGTTATTGATGGCGGGCTAAGCTGTTAAAAACCGTCTGTCGGTGTAACCGGCGGGTCGATGGGCACACCCCCGTCGACCCGAATTATTGGGGTTTAACCTTCTAGCGTGCGCTTTCTGAGGCGTTGCATACCCAAGAGCCACCGGTCCACGTTGTCACCCTTACGGCGCACATACTCTTCGACCTCTGGGTGGGGTAGCACGTGAAAGCGCTCCTCCCGCATGGTCTCAACCACGGTATCCGCCAGTGCCGGCGCCTCTATGATGCCGTCGGTCTGACCATCGCCAAGGCTCTTAGGAGCCATGGCGGTATTCACGCCCTGAGGGCATAGCACTGACACTTTGATACCGTCGTCGCCATGAGTGATGGAAAGGAACTCGGCAAACTTGACCGCTGCCGCCTTGGTTACCGTGTAGGGCCCTGAGCCAAGGGCAGCTAGCAATCCCGCGGCTGAGGCGGTGTTGAGCAAGTAACCTTCGCCACGTTCGATCATGCCGGGTAGTACAGCCCGAGCGGCGTATAGGTGGGACATCACATGTAGCTCCCACTGTTGTTGCCAAACGTCATTATCGGCATCCGTTAGTACGCCTGAGCCACCAGCTCCGGCGTTAGAGCAAAATACGTCTACCTGGCCATAATTGGCCGTTGTCGCATCCACCAATGCAACAACCTGATTTTCGTCGGTTACGTTGCAAGCCATACCCTCACAGCCAAGTTCTGCTGCAGCTGCAGCCACAGCGTCGGCGTTCAGATCCGCCAACATAATGGCCTTTGCGCCTTCCTTTAAAAACGCTGCTGCCATGGCCTTGCCAATACCACCGCTGCCACCGGTAATGATGACGACTTTGTCTCTAAGCTCCATTTACCCCTCTCTGAGTTTTGTTTTTGACAGTGCGCAGTGTACTCGAACCTTATGTCGAGGGCGCGTTTCTCCCAATGCTTCTGATATTCTTGGCTGGTCGAACACCGGAGGGAGCCATGGAAGACACAGCACCCAGTTCCATACCTAGAGCGTTTTGGCCCGAGACGGTGGCCGCTTGGTCTGAGGCTCAGGATCAATTGTTTAGGTCATTCTGGCGCAGCGGCCAGCCGTTAAAATCAATGCTGGAAAATAACCCATGGCTGCAGCCACCGAGTCTCAAGGAGCCGCTGGTTTGGGGTCAGGGCGGGTATTGGGATACTGCAGTAGGGCGAGAACACGCTTACTGGCAAGACCAAGATCTGCCCCAGGCCACCCAAGACATTGTTCAAATGCGCAAGGATTTCGCGCGTTGGGGTTATTGTCTGATTGAGGATGGTCTGTCACCCGCTCAATGTCAGGCATTCCTGCAGCGATTGCTCAACCAAGCCGAAGGGGAGATGGCCGCAGGAATTCAGCAAATCACGCCCTCGGGGCAGTATGTGAATACTCTAATCAACAAGGGCGATCAATTCGCGGGCTGCATTCAACACGACCCGCGGGCGGTACAGGCGGGGCCTTTGTTGGAGCAGCTTACCGATGAGACCCTAGGTAAGGGTTGGATTTGTCACAGCTTTTTAGCCAATGGGGCCGATCCCGGCGGTTATCCTCAGGCCCTACATATGGATCAGGGTCCGCTTCTGCCTTGGGTGACCGAGGAGGCGCCGGCCTTAGTGAACACCATGTTTATCCCTCAGGATGTGGACGCTTGGAACGGAGGAACGTTGATTATTCCAGGCTCTCACAAGGCCGTGATAGACGCTGGCGGTGGAGGCGTAATAGAAGCCTTGCCTCCAACTATCAATCTGGAAGCGAAAGCCGGCACCATCCTGTTTTTTGATGGCCGTCTGATACACGGAACCGGGGTAAATCGCAGCGATCGAAAACGCTTTGTAGCCACCATGAGCAATGTAAAACCCTGGATGCGCACGCAGGAAAACTGGGTAGTATCGGTGGCACCGGATATTTTAGCTCAGGCTAGCCCCAAGCTGCGTCATCGCCTAGGCTTTCAGGCCCTCACTTACGGCAGTACTGTCGAAGGCTTTGGCCTTGCCGGTAATGGGCGATTAGAGGACCCATGGGGCGATATTCGAACCTTTCGGGAGGCTGTGGATCAAGGGGATTATGAGCGTGTCCGATCCCTTAGCGGAAGCTCCAGCCCAGACCAACTGCAGCGCAACTACACTGTGGGCCAGGCGATGCGACGGGCCAAGGCCGGTCATAAACGCCAAAAGACGTGAATTGAGCCAGCGAACTGAGTGTGTGACATAAGCCAAGCGGCAAGTTTTGGATGTATTAAAAGGGGGAGAGGCAATGAGTACTGAAGCGAAGGTCCACGAGGAAATAGATGCGGCGGTAGAGGCCTCGGCGGAAACCCTGTTGCGGGTATCCCATGCCATTCACGAAAAACCGGAATTGGCATTTGAGGAGCATTTTGCTTGCGAGCTGCTAACTGAGACCCTTCGGGATCACGCCATGGAAGTGCAGACCGGTGTTTATTCTCTGGCAACTGCTTTTGAAACCACGATCAATCCTAACGAGGCCGGACCCACTGTGGCGGTGTTGGCAGAGTACGACGCACTGCCGGACATTGGACATGCCTGTGGTCACAACATTATTGCAACCACCGCGCTGGGAGCCGCATTGGCCTTGAATCAGGTTTCAGGTCAACTACCCGGGCGGGTTAAGTTGCTGGGCACGCCCGCCGAGGAACGCGGTGGCGGTAAGGAGCTGATGGCTAGGGCCGGGGCCTTTGAGGGTATCGATGCGGCTCTGATGATCCATCCCGCAGGGGTGAATTTGGCCACCATGCCCTCCATTTGTATCGCCGAGGTGGAGGTGATTTATCACGGCAAGGCCTCTCACGCCTCAGCCATGCCGCATAAGGGCGTAAACGCCTTAGACGGATTGCTGCTGGCCTATCAAGCCATTTCTAATTTACGTCAGCACATTCGGGCCACCGAACGTATTCATGGCATTGTGGAAGAGGGTGGATCTGCGCCCAATATTGTTCCAGACCGAACCGTGGGACAGTTTTACGTGCGTGCGGCCAATGAAAAAGATCTGGCGAAGCTCAAGCCCAGGGTACAAGCCTGCTTTGAGGCGGGAGCTACCGGCAGCGGATGTACTGTTGAGGTAAATTGGGCCGGAGTGGATTATTTGGATCTCAACACCAATTGGCCTCTAGCTGAGCGGTTTCGCCTTCATGCAGAAAAACTGGGGCGCAGTTTTGTAGAGCACGAAGAGGCTTTGAAATTCGGCGCTGGAAGCACGGATATGGGCAACGTCAGTTATCGACTGCCCTCCATACACCCCATGTTGGCGGTGGCACCGCCAAACGTGGTTATTCACAACCCGGAGTTTGCTAAATGGGCGCGTTCAGAGAAGGGCGATCAAGCGGTTATCGACGGCGCCAAGGCATTGGCCCAAACCGCCGCGGAATACCTGTTATCGCCCCAGCTACAGCGCGACAGTGCCCAAGCCTTCGAGGTGTCAAAAGGGTTGTCATAGGGCCCACCCAATAGATTTGCTTGGCCTAACCCTTACCTCGGGTTCGCGTCCGCTTGGGTCTAGCTTCACGTTCAATAAATTCGATGATCAGATTCGCGACATCCTTGCCCGTGGCCGCCTCGATACCACCGATACCCGGTGAGGAATTCACTTCCATCACCAGCGGGCCTCGATCGGATCGCAGCAGGTCAACGCCACAGACGTTCAGGCCCATGATTTTGGCCGCGTTAACGGCGGTCCGTCGCTCCTTTGGCGTGAGTTTAACCAAGGAGGCACTCCCGCCTCGGTGTAAGTTCGAGCGAAAGTCTCCGTCCGGTGCTGTCCGTTGCATAGCGGCGATGACCTTACCACCCACCACAAAGCAGCGAATGTCCGAGCCGCCAGCTTCCTTGATGTATTCCTGAACTAAGATATTTGCGGATAGCCCCATAAAACCCTGAATGACGCTTCTCGCCGCCGTGCGGGTTTCCGCCAGCACCACACCAATACCTTGGGTGCCTTCCAGCAATTTGATGACCAGCGGGGCACCGCCGACTTCCCGGATAAGGCCGGGTACATCGTCGGGAGAACGCGCGAAGGCGGTAACGGGAATACCAACCCCTCGTCGGGACAACAGTTGCAGCGAGCGAAGTTTGTCTCGGGAGCGGGTGATCGCGACGGATTCGTTGACGCTATAAACCCCCATCATTTCGAATTGGCGCACCACAGCGGTGCCATAAAAGGTGACAGATGCGCCGATTCTGGGAATCACCGCATCAAAGTGTTCGGCAGCAAATTCTTCATCCTGATAGTGCAATGATGGTCGATCCGATGTGATGTCCATGAAGCATCGCACGTGGTCGACCACGCGCACTTCATGGCCACGTGCGGTGGCAGCTTCCACCAAGCGCTTGGTGGAATGGATAGAGGGGCTTCTGGATAAAATCGCTATTTTCATTTGGCTGCTCCATTGTGAGAGATGTTTTTCCCCTTTGTGGTTAGGTAGGAGGCTGCAGGGTCGACAATGAAGTTGCCGCGGATTGCGGTACGTCCCAATAGCATCCGGTAGCCCATGGCGCCTCGGTCAGCTAAGGATATTTCTACGTTCAGTGTCTGCTCGCCGATGATCATGCTGGTTCGAATGAAGAACCGTTGGCTGACGGAGCCGTCCGAGCTTTTCACGCGTCGCTGATCGGATACCCGGGCTTCACAATGGATGACCTGGTCAGGGTCACGCCTTGAGGGAAGCACACTGAAGGACACCCAAGTTTCCCCGTCACGCTGTTCAGGCTCGATATCGAAGGCGTGGATGGAGGACGAAAAAGCGCCAGTATCGGTTTTGGCCGTAATGCGTTGGATGCCAAGCTCAGGCAAGGACACGCGTTCTCGCCAACCAATAGTCGGTCGATTGGTTGGGTCAGAGTCAGTTTTAGAACGAGTCATACTGGATCCTTTTGGCAGCCGAACGGTAAATACTCGGAGCACTTCTTGGAAAAGATAGTTACACGCGCGAAGGATCTTGATGGGAACGAATCGCCGGTGCGGGCGGCATTTTCGTTATTTTCTCTGCTAACGCAAGGTTTTTATGGCCTATCGGTTAGAGGTGCCCGGGGGATGGCTAAAGGGAAGGTCCCTAGTCCCGCAACCTAGCATCTGGTCGTCCTCAACAGCGGCGCCTGGATTAAATTACTCGGTCTTGTCCGCGGAGTGAATGGTGTGTGGTTCTGGTGGCACCACATCGGCTACAAGCTCTAAAGATTTCCATTCTGCAGGCTCCGTGATGTGCTCAGGAGCGGGCACATGAGGAGATTGGTTCCGCTTATCAACCGGGTGGATGTAACGGGGGCAATTTATCCAGGTGTGCGTGAGTTTCACTTGCACAGCCAAGCCGACGTCTTGCCAATGATCCAGAATGTTTGGATCGCGGGTCAGGGCAGCCGTGCCTTGAATTCGAATCCGGTGGGGATTCACCATG
>JAQWIX010000011.1 GCA_029248675.1 Pseudomonadales bacterium
GAAAGCATGAAGTCACCTACATCATTTATCGCTGGCTTGGCCAAGGCTGTCGCCGTTGTTGCGGTACTGGCCGGCGCGCTCGTCTTTGCCATGAGGTTCGCCGATGGCCCTTGGGGCATGGTACTTGGCGGAGCTTTTAGCCAATCTGCCGAGCCTGTGCCAGCCACTTGGGCCTTCGCCAAAGATCTGGATACCGTCGAGTTTCAGCTGCTTGATCCGGTCAGCGCTCGAACCTCCTGGATTGCCGAGCACAACAATCGAATTTACATTCCGTCGGGCTACATGAACTCCGCCCTCGGCAAGCTTTGGAAACACTGGCCCATGCACGCTGAGAAAAACGGTGAGGCGCTGCTTCGCATAGATGGCGTGGTCTATGAAGTACGCATGGTACGAACCAAAGACTCCGCAGCGTTGCGGCCTGTGCTCAGTGAACTGGCTCGCAAATACATGCCCACAAATCCACCCATGGAGAGCATGCTGGCTGAAGTTTCCAGCAACAACCTCTGGGTCTTCGAACTGGTTAATCGCTAATTACAAGAACATTGGAAATACTATGACCAAGCAGCAACAAGCCTTTAGTGGTGTCCGCATTTTAGATTTCAGCCAAGTGCTGGCTGGGCCTTTTGCCACCCAGCAGCTGGCCCAGCTTGGCGCCGAGGTCATTAAGATCGAGCAGCCCGTTGGCGGCGACATGACCCGGGGGCTGATGTCATCTGCCAGTGACGGTATGGCGCCTTCGTTTTTGGCGGCGAATCTTGGCAAACGCAGTTTAACGCTGGATTTAAAGAACCCTGAGTCTAAGGCGATCGTGCACAAACTGGTGGCCCAAGCCGATGTCGTGGTTGAGAACTTCAAACCCGGCACCATCGAACGCTTGGGTTACGGTTTCGAGGCCTTACGAGCCATCAAACCAGACCTAATTTATGCCTCGATTTCCGGCTTTGGCCAAACTGGCCCTCGAGCTGGCCTGCCAGCCTTCGATGGTGCCATACAGGCGTATTCCGGGATGATGAGTATTAGCGGCCACGAAGAAACCGGCCCGGTACGCTCGGGTTATTTTTCTGTGGATATGAGCACGGCGCTGAACGCGGCCTTTGCGATCAGTGCTGCCCTGCTGCGCCGGGCCAATACCGGGGAAGGTCAGCGAGTGGATGTTTCCATGCTGGATACCGCCATGTTCATGCAGGCGCCCCAAATGACAGGCTATCTGGTCACCGGCAACGTGCCGGAACTCAATGGCAATGCCTCACCGACCAAGCAACCTACATCCAATGTCTTTGCCAGCAGCAATGGTTACGTGCAAATCATTGCCATGAAAGAAACTCAGGTCCAAGCGCTTTTGACCGAGCTTGGTATGGCTGAGCGATACGCCGACTACGACGACCCGGGCAAACGCTTGTCCAAGCGCCAGGAGCTAAATGACCTTGTCGCCCCACTGATTGGGGCGCAAACCACGGAGCATTGGCTCAGCGCCTTGGATGCCATTGGTGTGCCGGTGTCGGCAATTCAAGACTTCCCCACCATTGCATCGGAACCCCAGCTGGATCACCGGGAGGTATTTGTAGAGCTGCCCCATCACAGCGACGAGGGTAGATCCGTCAAAGTGGTTCGAGCCTCACATGTGGCAGAGCCCGGCAACCCAACCATCACGGGTCCCAGCCCAACTTTGGGCGCCCACACCGACGAAATTCTGTGCGAGTTGGGCTACGCAGAAGCCGACATCGAAACCATGCGCAGCAAGGGCATGATTTGATCAACAAACAGCGCCGCAAGCGGTTGTCCGTCACGTTTATCTCTCTAAAATGTCGGTTAGGGTCGTTCTCCCACTGGCATAGATTTCTTAAGGCGATTGATACATGAGCAATTCCCAACACCACCGTTTGATCGTGCTTGGTTCCGGCCCGGCGGGCTACACCGCAGCGCTGTATGCAGCTCGGGCGAATCTTAAGCCGGCGCTGATAACGGGTATTGAAGTTGGCGGCCAGCTGACCACCACCACAGAGGTAGAGAATTGGCCGGGTGGCCATGCGGAACTGCAGGGCCCGGAGCTGATGCAACAAATGGCTGAGCACGTAGAACGCTTCGATGCCAGCATCATCAATGATCAAATTCACACTACCCAGCTTAGCCAAGAGGGCGGCCCGTTAACCTTGGTCGGCGATGCCAGCACCTATACCTGCGATGCCTTAATCATCGCCACTGGCGCATCTGCTCAATACTTAGGCCTGTCAAGCGAAGAAGAATTCAAAGGTCGGGGTGTGAGCGCCTGTGCCACCTGCGACGGCTTTTTCTATCGGGGCCAAGACGTGGCGGTGATTGGCGGCGGCAACACCGCAGTGGAAGAGGCCCTTTACCTGTCGAATATCGCAAAGACCGTATACCTTGTGCATCGCCGAGATGCCTTACGCGCTGAAAAAATTCTGCAAGATCGCTTGCTGGCCAAGGACAACATCAAGCCCCTCTGGAACCACCAACTGGCTGAGGTACTGGGTGACACCATGGGGGTTACCGGTATGCGGATTCGGGAAAATGACGGCCCGGAGCAGGACGTGGATTTAGCCGGCGTGTTCATCGCCATAGGCCACACGCCCAATACAGAGATTTTTGCGAATCAGGTGTCTATGGAAGGTGGCTACATTCAGATCAATAGCGGCATTGCTGGCAACGCCACCGCCACCAGCGTGCCTGGGGTTTTTGCCGCTGGGGATGTTGCCGACCACATATATCGCCAGGCTATTACCAGCGCCGGCTTTGGCTGTATGGCGGCCCTGGACGCGGAGCGATACTTAGACGCCCTGCAAGACTAGAGCAACCAGCCATGGTGACCCCGGGTTCGGGGCCTGACTGTCCATCAGCACTGCCCTAACGCTTGTTCTACACCTTGGTCTATCCCTGAGCCTGAACCTAAGCCTGACTTTGGGCCTAAACCTAGGCCTGAACCGCCGGTATGCGCTCGGCGATTTTAGCTGACCAGATCTTCGGCCCCTCGATGTGTACGGATTCACCACTGGCATCGACGCTCACGGTTACCGGCATATCCTTCACTTCGAACTCGTAGATGGCCTCCATACCCAGCTCCGGGAAGGCCAGCAACGTGGAGTTGGTAATGGCCTTGGCCACAAGGTAGGCAGCACCACCCACAGCAATCATGGAAACGGCCTTATTGTCACGAATAGCATCGATAGCAATTTTGCCTCGCTCGGCTTTGCCAATCATGCCCAACAAACCGGTTTGTTCCAGCATGGTGCGAGTGAACTTGTCCATACGGGTGGCCGTCGTCGGGCCCGCTGGCCCAACCACTTCTTCACGTACCGGATCCACTGGACCGACGTAGTAAATTACGCGATTGGTGAAGTCTACGGGCAGGTCTTCGCCGTTATCGATCATATCTACCAATTTTTTGTGGGCGGCATCTCGGCCGGTCAGCATCTTGCCTGACAACAGAAGCGTGTCTCCGGACTTCCAGCTCTGAGTTTCCTCTGGCGTCAGCGTATCTAAATTCACCCGCTTCACGTCATCACCCAGCTCAAATTCAATTTCTGGCCACTCGGAGAGATCCGGCGGCGTGAATTGGGCTGGACCCGTGCCGTCCAAAGTAAAATGCACGTGTCGTGTGGCGCTGCAATTCGGAATGATGGCCACAGGTTTGTTTGCTGCGTGAGTGGGATAATCTTTGATCTTCACATCCAACACCGTGGTCAAGCCGCCCAAACCCTGAGCACCTATGCCCAAAGCATTTACCTTCTCGAACAGCTCAAGTCGCAGCTCTTCGTTGGTATCAGAGGCACCACGTGTCTGAAGCTCGTGCATATCCAACGGTTCCATCAAGGACTCTTTGGCCAGCAACATGGCTTTTTCCGGCGTACCGCCAATACCCACGCCTAAGATGCCCGGCGGACACCAGCCCGCACCCATGGTGGGCACCACGCTGAGGATCCAGTCCACGATGGAGTCCGACGGATTGAGCATGGCGAACTTGGCCTTGGCTTCACTGCCGCCGCCCTTGGCGGCTACCTCGATTTCGACTTTGTCGCCGGCCACGATCTTGGTGTGCACTATGGCAGGGGTATTGTCCTTGGTATTCGCCCGCGCCCCATTGGGGTCGGTCAGGACGGACCCTCGGAGCACATTGTCTGGATGGGTATAACCCCGGCGTACCCCTTCGTTAATCATGTCTTCAAAGGCCATATCCGCATCCCACTGCACGTCCATGCCTACTGAGACCAGCACGTTCACAATACCCGTGTCCTGACAGATGGGTCGTTTACCGATCGCACACATGCGTGAATTCACCAGCACTTGGGTCAGCGCCGCCTTGGCCGCAGGGGACTCTTCCTTTTCCCATGCACCACGCATGGCTCGAATAAAATCCGTAGGGTGGTAATAGGAAATAAATTGCAGGGCATCGGCAATGCTCTGGATCAGATCATCCTGCTTGATAACGGTCATTTACGGCTCCGCCAAAGTACTGATTTGTGTACTGTTTAAGGTAGTGATTTCACTGTTGGTTACGGCATCGGTCAGACACCGATTCAGGTATCCCGCTAGGGCTGAGCTGCATCCAAGCCGGGAATCTCGCAGTATAAGTCCAGCTCTACCATTTCGCTAACGTAACGGTTTTGGTGGGCCCCGGCGCACCACGACGGCATCACCATGGAATACAGGCCACTGCCTCCAGCCATCAGCAACAAAATATCCTTGGGAGAACTAAAGCACCGATAGGTATCACCCTTAATCCGCTCGGCGAAACCTGCGGCAAAGTAGGCCAAACGCTCCTTCGGGTGGTGGGTGAGTTCCCATAACCGCTGCAAGATCCCGCCCCGATCCAGACCGGCATCAGCCAGTATTTTAGCGTGCTCTGGATTCAGCACTACGACTGCCCCACCACCGGTTAACACGGCGTTATTTGTACCCATATTTGCCAGACCGATGGCAAGTACTTCCAGCAGCTTATCGGCGTCCTTTGGATCATCCGCATCACCGCTGTAGATCACGGAATGAGGCGCCTCGGCCCCAATCACCGTGACCACCGTATCGTCCGGCGCATAGCCCAAATCCTGGTGCATGGGCGCAAAGGGCGAATGCTCTTCGTCCTCAGCCAAACAGTAGGTGAACTTGCCCGGATGGCCCAGCAGGGCCATGTCGGATTCTCCGGGTTTGGCGCCACCGATATTGATCATGCACAGGCGCAGGGCGCGCCCAATGCTCGCGTTAGCCCGATGCCCCGGGCCAAGAGCACCAAAGCCACTGGCCACGGGCCCACAGGTCAACCGGCCAGGGCCGTTGACGATAATCAGAGGCGCGGTGCAATGGGTCGTGGACTGCATTTGAGCCAGATCAAACTCGTCGGCAATCACGGCCTTAACCGCAGCCAGCACTACCGGCAGATAATCTGGCAGGCATCCTGCCATCACTGCAGCCACGGCGACTTTTTCTACCGTGGCCACGCCGCCAGCGGGCCCCATAACCCCCAGACTCATGTCAGCATCCTGTCCGCTGGCCAGCACCATGCGGCTGACCCGCTCGCCAGTGGGAATGACTACAGGCAGGCCATCGGTCATACCGGCGTCGTGCAAAGCTTCCAGCGCGGCGGCTTCGTCCGAAGCCTGTAGCATCTCAGTCATTTTTAAGCTGCTCGATAATTTGTGGTGCCAAACGCTTGGCTACTTCTTTTAGGTGACTCTGGCCGGTTCCCGCCAAGGGATGGGGCAGCTTCACTCGGGGCACCTCTGGCATACCCAAACTTTCTGCGGTGAAATTTCCCTGAGGCCAAAAGTCTTCGGTAACCAAGGCAACCGAAGGTATTCCAAGTCTTGCTGTATTGATGCCGTCACGCACGGTGCCGGTAGTACAGCTGCCTCAGTGTCCGTAGGCGGCGATCACCGCATGACACTGTGACTTAATTTCATCCAACATTTCTTGGGGCGCCGCGATAGAGGCATTGCCTTTATTCCACAATCGCACATCAACACCTTGAATCAGTTGCTCAAGTTCGGCGCCAATATGCTTTAGAAAATTCTCTGAATCCGGAAAGCCATTAGCCAATAGACCGACTACTGGCGCGCCATCGGATGCCAAATCAATACCTAGGGTGTAGGGGTCTGCGGGCACTGCCCGCTGCCCTTGAGGACTGTGAAATTCGATCATAGGAACTCCCTTTTGTTTTGCCTGCCTAGTGGATAAGTTACACGGGGCGATTCAGAATAAAAACCACTATCACAGCCTAGGAATTTGTATGGGCTGACATCCAGTGCAAGACCAAGTTAAGGGAGACCCTATGTCATCGTTCTTTGCCCGCCGCCTGCTGGCCCTAAGTGTGCTAGTGCCTCTACTTACCGGGTGCTCTTCGGCGACCCAAAGGCCTTCGGATAGCACTGCGGCTGCCAACTCGGATCCGACACCATCGCGAACCCTGATCATCGACACCCACATCGACGCACCATTTCGATTGCACCGAAACTACGCAGATCTCAGCCAGTCGGCTCCAGACGGTCAGTTTGACTACCCCCGAGCCAAGGCTGGCGGACTTAACGGCGCTTTTATGTCCATCTACATCCCAGCCTCCGTAGACGAACAAGGTGGCAGCGTGGCGCTGGCGGATAAGCTGATTGATGACATGGAGGCTCTTGCCCAAGCTCACCCGGACAAGTTTGCCATCGCAACCTGTACCGCAGACATCTACGCTCAAGCCGACAATGGATTGATCTCGCTACCCATGGGCATGGAAAACGGCGGCCCGGTGGCTGCGTATCCCAGCGCTCTGGAGCACTTCTACCGGCGAGGTATTCGCTACATCTCTCTGACCCACAGTAAGTCTAATGCTCTGTCGGACTCGTCCTATGACTTAAACGAACCCCTTGGGGGCCTCTCCGCATTGGGACGAGAAACCGTTCTACGCATGAACAACCTTGGCGTCATGATCGACGCCTCGCACATATCCGATTCTGCCTTCGAACAAGTGCTAGCAGTGAGCCAAGCCCCGGTGATCGCCTCCCACTCATCACTCAGACACTTTATTCCTGGTTTTCATCGCAACATGAGTGACGACATGGTCCGCGCACTGGGGGGTGCCGGGGGCGTCGTGCAAATCAACTTCGGCAGCAGCTTTGTGAGTGCCGAAGCCCGGGCCTATTCCAACCGAGCCAGGCTCATCATTGGAAAATTTCAGCGTGAAAACAATCTAACCTGGGATTCACCGGAGCTTCGGGCCTTTCGTAACCAATATCGGGAAGCAAACCCCTATCCCTTTGCGACCTTGGACACGGTGCTCGATCACATTGATCGTACCGTTGAACTCGCCGGGATTGATGCTGTGGGCATCGGCTCGGACTACGACGGTGTCGGCGACACGCTACCGATTGGACTGAAGGATGTCTCTACCTATCCCACTCTTATGAATGGTCTAGCAAAGCGCGGCTACAGCCGGCAAGACATCGACAAAATCATGGGCGGTAACTTGATACGGGTTTGGCGAGAAGTAGAGACATTCGCCAAAGCTCAAGGCAACGCGGCTTTGTGCACGAGCTAAGCTGACGCCTGACTCTCACGACCGTAAACGCCAACGCTGGCCTGAACCCGCTCGGTATAGTCCTTCAGGCCAGTAAATTCCTCGGCCACATGGGTAACCCAGGTTGGCGGCTGCTGATCAAAGACCCCGGCCATTGAACTGGCGATGGTGTAATCGAAGACACAGGGCTCGTCGCCGAACAGGAAACCTTCTGACCCTACCGCATCTTCTAGCGCCTTGAGATCTCTGCGAGCAAAACCCTCTTGTTCCTGACGTGTGTGGCGCCCCAAACCTTGTAGATGCAAGGTCTGATCGACCTCCTTACGCGCCCCCCTGGCAACGAATCCGCGAAAGGGCTTGGGGACTATGTGAAAAAACCCCTCCACCACATTTGGAAACCAAGCCTCATCCAACCAGCGACTGGCAACCATGAGCCAATACAGGTGGTCGTCTACTAACCGACTTAGGGCAAGCCCCATGGCATGTTCTTTGGCAGACAGCCCTTGGTAGACCGCACCTTGGGTAATGTTGTCCAAGTACTCAAGGATCAACTCCGAATCAGCGATCACCTCACCGTCTGCCAGCAGATACGGCAGCTTGCCCTTGGGCGCCTTACGAGGATCCTGTTGGATCTCCATGGTGTAGTCCAAGCCCATATGGGTCATCAGCATTTCTGCTTTGAGGCAAAATGGACTGACATTTTGCAGACCGAAGGCCCCGCCAAGGGTTACCAGCGTCAGTTTTGGTTGGCTCATTTCGTGCTACCTTTCTTTGATGCCCCAATTCAAGGGCTCTTTATCTCTCAATCACTGAATGTTGCCATGTGCGAACTGGATGTCGCTTAGTCAGCAGCGCTACTGGATCCGTCCACTACCACTTCGGCCTGAACCAATTCTTGAATGTAGGCTTCTTGGAAGTCCAGTTGCCGCAGCACGCTGAGGCTGTCGGCACCAATGTCTGGCGCTCGCTTTGGTGCTTTCTTGGTCTCGCCGGAAATATTGATAGGACTACTGATGGTGAGATCGAAATCTCCCTGGGTGTCACCGGTCTCCACCACAATGCCAGCGGCCCGAAATTGCTCGTCTTCCAGTACCTCGGTCATGGTCTGAACCTTACCGTAGGTAATGCCCTGCTCGTCCAATCGTTTGGCCGCTTCTTGGTAATCGAACTGGGCAAACGCATCCGTGATCATCTGTTGCAGCAAGTCTCGATTACGCATGGCTTGGGCGATATCCGCGAAGCGTTCGTCCTGCAGCCACTCGGGATGACCTAATGCCTGACACAGCTGAGGGTACTCTCTTGACGTATTGATCATGGTCAACACCAGGTAGCTTCCATCGGCACAGCCGTAGGGAGCACTGAGGGGGTTTACCCATCCCTTATCTTGTCGATGGGTGGCCAAATCGTTACCGGCAATGACACCCTGCAGCGCCATACCGTTAGCCCACACACCATTTGCTGCCAGCGAGGTGCTCACCCGGCAGCCCTGGCCAGTGCGTTCGCGCTTGTACAGTCCGCTCATAATCGCCGCGAATAAAGCTGTGGCTGTGGAGTGATCGCCCATGCCTGGTGCCGGCATAAGCGGTGTCTGGCCCGGATCTCGAACAAATTCCATCATGCCCGAGCGTGCCCACCATCCAGTGACATCAAAGGCTCGGCGATCCGTCTCAGGGCCTTCATCGCCATAGCCGGTGATATGCGCGAACACCAAACGCGGGTTTACCGCACTTAGCGTCGGGTAGGTCATGTTGTAACGCTGCAACTGACTGGGCATAAAGTTCGTAGTCATCACATCGGCCTTGGCGATGACTTCATGAAAAAGCTGCTGGCCCGCATCCTTGCGCAAATCCACCGCCAGGGACTGTTTGTTTCGAGAGGTGAGCAGCCAGTGATAGGGGACCGGATAGCGCCCTACCAAGCCGCGATAACCATCACCACTCGGGGGTTCGATCTTGATAACCGTCGCGCCAAAGTCCCCGAGCATCGTGGCAGCTCCGGGGCCAGCCAAAAACGTCGCTGCGTCAACGACAACTAAGTCCTGTAAAAAGTGGTCCATATCTCCTCCCTATTCCAACACGACCGCTTCCCTGAAGCCCCGCTTGGCGAGACTGATTGTGTCAGACAAACGGAATGATTTTATCCGCCACAGACTCCAGCACCTCAAAGCGTGGATCAAACGACGGTAAATTGATGATCTGGTTCAACCCTGCCTCATCCAAGGCCTGCAGTTTCTCTACCAGTTCTTCCTGAGTTCCCACCAAACAAGTGGACTGAATTAACTCAGCGGTAAGGAACTTCTCCTCCTCCGGCAACACCCAGCAATTGTGTCCCATATGAATGCGCTGATGACGGCGATCTTCAGGAAACTGATCCAGCAACTTCGTGTAGTCATCCCATACACCCGCCAGCGCATTAGGTGGCTGCCATCCAAAGTTGCGCCACTGATCGTAAGCAAAATGCAGAGACGCAATGGCCATGGCCCCACAATCTCGCTTGATGCGCGGCGAATCTATTGGTTCGCCGGGTTCCTGCACAATCATGGCGGTAAGGGCAGTGGTATAAAACTCGTCTCGATTGAATCCGTCTGGCGCGTCTTTTTCGATCATGCTCCAAACGTGTTCCATCATGGCCGGATTCGCGGGCATGGACAGCACGGCCCCGTCGCCGTGTTTACCCGCCAACCCAAGAGAGCGAGGGCCAAACCCAGATACATACAGCGGAATGGGATCGTCGAAATTAACAAATCCTTTGTCGGGCATGACATGTCGGATGGGAATGCTCTGGTCCCCGTGGCGCATCATGGCTTCTTCGCCTTTGAGCAAGGGTTTGACTTCGGCAAGATACTGGTCGAACTCAGCAATCCGCTGGGGCGGCAGCCCCATGATCCGCATAGCCGTATTTCCTGCGCCAACGCCAAAAAACGTTCGGCCCGGAGCAATAGCATTGATGGTGGCGATACCCGCGGCGTTTACCGATGCAGGGCGCGTCCCCGTTATGGCGACCCCGGTGCCAAGCTTGATGCGACTAGTGCGATCAGCCGCCAAGGCCAACGCTGCGTAACAGTCTGACCAGATCATTTGACTGTCCGCCAACCAGGCGTGGCTGTAACCAAGGGCTTCGGCGCGCACAACGTAGCCGATGTCCCCCACATGACTGGGGACACAGATCCCAATGTCCATGTTCTTACCCTCCTCCCAACGTCTCCTTCTCCTCTCAACTTCCGGCCCAAGACGTCATAGCCGCCTTTGTAGGCCAGCCCCTCAGCAGTCGTTTTCGTGCTGAGCCAGCACAAGGAACTCCCCAGTTCCCGTTACCGTCACTGTAAACTGAATGGGCGCACAGCAAACATAGCAATCCTCTATGTACCGCTGCTCGCTCTCGCTGGTATCCACCACTAGTTCATAGCTTTCGCCACAGTAGGGGCAGTCAATTATTTGCGTGTCGGTGCTTAGGTGCATGCTGCCAGTCTAAACCGGTTTTGCTGCTGATGTACTGAGTGCTTTGCATCTTCTTATCGACCGTCTGAGCTATCTTGCTCTTGGCCCCCATCCTATGTCGTGACGTTCCGCAACGTGAAAAACCTAGGATGCACGTGTAGGGTATGGCGCATTTGCCGGAGTCATTTCGTGTCAGATTTACCCTTTTGGTATACACGCTCTTTGGACTTTCCCTCGGAATCGGCCAGCGTCAAAGTCGACGGGATCGACATTGCCTACGAGACTTGGGGCGAGGTTGGAAGTCCGGGCATCGTGCTCATTCACGGTAGCAACGCACACTTGGAGTGGTGGCGTTTCAGCGCCCCATTCTTGGCAGATCGATTTCGCTTAGCTGCCGTTGACCTATCCGGCAACGGCAATAGTGGTTGGCGCGAGCGTTACACGGGAAAGAACTTTGCGGACGAAGTGTGGGCAGTTTGCGAGGCGGCTGAACTTGGCGACAACCCCTATGTTGTGGGCCATAGCTTTGGCGGTTTTGTGGCCCTGGAGGTTGGTCACCACTACGGCACCCACTTAGGTGGCGTGCTTTTTATGGTCTTTACCGTCGCACCGCCTGAGCAGTCCATGGAGTGGGGTTTGCGGATGGAACGCGAGGGGGTTGAACCGGGTCGCAAGCTGCGCGTCTACGATGACTTTGAATCCGCACTGGCTCGATTTCGCTTTATTCCGGAACAGCCCGGCGTACATCCCCAAGTGCTCAAGCATCTGGGCACTTATGGCCTGAAAGAAGTAGCGGAGGGCTGGACCTGGAAATTTGATCCTGGCCTGTTCGACTATTTGGAAATGGGCACAGACCAGCACGACAAACTGATGGCCCTACCCTGTAAAACTGCCCTGATGCTGGGCGAGCAAAGCGAAGACGAGGGCGCTCTTTACGGCGATCATATGTTAGCTGCCAGCGGTAACACGCTGCCGGTAGTTACGGTACCCGGCACCTATCATCATTTAATGTTTGATCAGCCCGTCGCAGTGGCCGCGGCCATGAAGCTACTGTTGCTGGAATGGCAGAGACAGAATCTGTCGTTGTGATTGCCACCTAGGCTAGATCCGGCACTGGGTTCCCGGCGGGTTTTGTGACTCATATCATAAGAACCGGCCTTGGAACCCAACGCCCACATACTTTTGTTTTGTTTGCGCTAGCTTTCAATCTGCCTCAGCAACGACCTGCCCTGAGGCGGTGGCTTGATTCCCAACTACATAAATCAGCCAGAGCATTGAGAACTCCCGGATCACACCATGCGCTATATCGTCAGTCTGTGTTTTGTACTTTTCACAACCCCGATTGCCTACCCATCTGATCAGACCAACGGCCTAGATCGAACACCCAATGATGCCCACAACCTATTTGCAGGCGTTTGGCAAAACGAAAGAGGTTCCATCGTAGGTTTTACCAGGACCAAGGACATCCTGTCGGGCTACTACCAAACTCAACTGGGCCAGCCGGACAAAAGTCAAAAGTTCCCTCTGACAGGATTCGTCCAGGGTGACCTCATTACCTTTACCGTCAATTTCACCGGCTATGGATCCATGACCAGCTGGTCGGGGCAACTCAGCAAGGATGAAAGGGGCGACTACATACGAACGCTCTGGCACTTAACCCGAGACATAGAGGATGGCCAAGAAGATACGGATCTTTGGCGCTCTATAACCGCAGGTGCCAGCCAATTTAGGCGCCTACCTGACCCACCCTAGCTACGCATCGAGTATCGGCGCTGCAGGACGGAGCCCTGCTGAACCGATGTTGCCTCGTTTCCCAACCGCACAAGCACACGACACACCGAGCTCGTTGACACCAACCTCAATCGCTCAGGAGCC
>JAQWIX010000025.1 GCA_029248675.1 Pseudomonadales bacterium
CACGACTTACCACCAAGTCGCACGATGCTGATGTTAAACCCTTTGATCTGCCCTGCCGAGTTCAATGTGCGGCGGTAGATGCATCCTCACGTTGATAGGTTTACCCTGCTGAGATTGAATCAACAGACCCGCCATGCTCGACACCATCCATCTTGTAACCACCCTTTTCGCAACCTACGCATGGGGACCTTGGCTCCTTTGTTTGCTGCTTGGCGGCGGTGTGTATTTTTTGCTAATTTCCAAAGTCGCACCATTTATGCACCTTGGCCACGCGCTAGATCTGGTTCGAGGCAAATACAACAACCCCAACGACCCAGGCCATATCACCCACTTCAGCGCACTCAGTGCAGCAATGGCAGGCACTATTGGTATGGGAAACATAGCCGGGGTCGCCTTGGCCATCAAAATAGGCGGCCCTGGCGCCATTTTCTGGATGTGGGTGACCGCCATCATTGGAATAGCCACCAAGTTTTTCACCTGCTCCTTGGCGGTCATGTACCGAGGCCAGGACGATACCGGGGCGCTCCAGGGTGGTCCTATGTATGTGATCCGGCAGGGTCTTCCTAGGCGCTGGCACTTTTTGGCATCTATGTTTGCCATTGTCGGCTTGATCGGCTGCCTACCGGCACTGCAGAGCAACCAACTCATCCAGATTTTTCGTGACCTCGTGATGATCGAACACGGCTTTTTATCCTCAGACGAAGACCCCTTTGTTTTTAATCTGGTTAGCGGCATGGTGCTGGCGACGATTACCGGCGCCGTTATCTTTGGCGGGCTAAATCGCATTGCAAATACTGCCCGAGTTTTAGTGCCTACGATGACGGCCATTTATCTGGTCACCGTGTTGGTGGCGCTGACGCTCAACGCTGACGCCATACCCGGTGCATTCGGGCTTATCCTCGTCGATGCTTTCAGCGGGGAGGCCGCCGCCGGGGGCAGTTTGCTCGCTGTTATTCTGTATGGCGTACAACGGGGCGCTTACAGTAACGAAGCAGGTATGGGCACCGAGTCGTTGGTCCATGGCGCAGCTAAAACAAACGAACCTATTCGAGAGGGCTTGGTGGCCATGATCGGTCCCATCGTCGACACTCTTATTGTCTGCACCGCCACTGCGCTGATGATTTTAATTGCGGGGACTTGGCAAAGTGACGCGTCTCAAGGCGTTACGTTAACGGCTAACGCATTCTCTGCTCTGCTTGGCCCTATGGGTACGATCATCGTATTCGTCTGCGTCCTATGCTTCGCCACCACGACCATTTTCACCTACTCGTTCTACGGCTCTCAGTGCGCCAGCTACGTCTTTGGCAGCCGGCATGTGAACAGCTACCGAATTGTGTTCGTGCTATCTATTGTCCTCATCGCCGTGATCTCTTTAGAGGCCGCTGTCAGCCTAATTGACGGCTCCTTCGCCCTGATGGCGATCCCCACCATGATCTCTGCCATCTGGCTAGCACCCAAGGTTATGGCTGCTGCAAATCTGTATTTTGCACGCCTGAACACAGACGATGACGAGCCCTCTGCGCTAGCATCAGATACCGAACAAACTGCCTAACGATTTGTCCTCAAGGAACGCTCATGACTTATAGCCCGCTACCCGATCATCTGGCACAAGCCAAGCCCGCCACCACTCACACACAAACAGCCCAAACCCGGGTCAGCAACTCATTGAATTTCGCTGATCGGCAAGATTTCGAGGACGCAAACCGGGGTTTCATCGCAACACTAAGTCCCATAACCATCACCCGCCCCGATGGGCACGTAACCTATGACCTTGAGTCAATGTCTTTCTTAGACGGTGAAGCTCCGGCTACTGTAAATCCGAGCCTGTGGCGCCAAGCCCAACTCAATGCTCAACACCATGGCCTATATGAAGTCTGTGATGGCCTTTATCAGGTGCGAAGCTTCGACATTGCGAATATGACACTCATCCGCGGCAATAGCGGTTGGATCGTCATCGACCCCCTAACATCGTCTGAATCCTCCGCTGCAGCCTTAGCTCTGGCCAACCAACACCTAGGTCAACGACCGGTGGTAGCCGTGCTCATCACCCACAGCCACGTAGATCATTTTGGCGGTATTCTTGGGGTGGTCAGCCAAGAACAGGTGCGCTCCGGCGAGGTTCCAGTCATTACCCCGGTAGACTTTGTTAACGAATCGTTGAACGAAAATGTCTTGGCGGGTAATGCCATGGGACGCCGGGCTACCTACATGTATGGCAACCTGCTCAAACCGTCTCCAACAGGCTTTGTGTCCACCGGCTTAGGAGCATCGCTGTCCTTGGGTTCTACGGGCTTTATCGTGCCGTCAGACATCGTCAGCAAAACCGGCGAAACGCGGCACATCGATGGTATCGACATTGAATTCCAAATGACTATGGGTACAGAAGCCCCAGCGGAGTTTGTTTTTTATCTCCCTCAATTCAAAGCCCTGTGCATGGCTGAAATTACCTCCCACCACCTACACAATGTCTATACGCCTCGGGGAGCTCAGGTTCGGGATGCGCTGGCTTGGGCAGCTCAAATCAACGAATCGATTGAGCTATTTGGCCATCGTTTAGAAATCCAGTTTGCCTCTCATCACTGGCCCATTTGGGGACAGGACAGAGCCGTGGACTATCTGGAAAAGCAACGGGACCTATATAAGTACATCCACGACCAAACCCTGCGCCTCGCCAACAAAGGCTTCAACAAAGAAGAAATCGCCGAACGGATCAACCTGCCGCCCAGCCTTGGACAAGAGTTTTATAACCGCGACTATTACGGCACCGTGCATCACAATGCCCGGGCGGTATACGTTAAGTACTTGGGCTTCTTCGACGGCAACCCGGCAACCCTGTATCAGCTGCCACCAACAGAACAGGCCGAGCGCTATCTCTCCTTTATGGGCGGCGCAGACACTGTAGTGAACAAAGCCAAAGACTCTTTCGACGCTGGCGATTACCGCTGGGTGGCCGAAGTGCTCAATCACGTGGTCATGGCAGATCCCGAACACATCGCCGGTCGCGCCCTGCTCGCTGACACGCTGGAACAGCTAGGCTATCAATCCGAATCAGGCCCATGGCGAAATTTCTACCTGTGTGGCGCACTGGAATTGCGCAACGGTCTGCCCCAATCCAAGGCTTTTAACGCCAGCGGCGGCGTGGCCGCGGGCATGCCCATTGAAAACTTCTTTCAGACCCTCGCGGTTCGCCTGCTGCCAGAGGCTGCATTGAATCTGGACCTGCGGATCAAGCTCGTATTCACAGACTTGAACACCGATTACCTGCTGACGGTGAAAAACAGCGTCCTGAATTACTTCAAAGCCATCACGAACGCAGAACCCCAAGTCACCCTGACGCTGGAAACCATGGACTTCAAAAATCTGCTCATGGGCCAGGCAGAGGCTGCCACCCTGCTGGAGAACCAGCGCCTTACCATCGACGGGGATGCTGAACGATTGCTGGCACTAAGAGAGCTGTTCGATCAGTTCCCCCGCCGCTACCCACTGGTAACCCCCAGAGATCAGGGCATGCGTTAACACGCCGGCCCAGCCAAATGGCTAGGCGGCTTGTTCCGGTCGCATGCGTTGCAGGGCAAGGCCAATTGCGGCTAATACGACGCCGGCCACAAGACCAGCTAAGTTAGACGGTGGCTGTTCTAACACCCAGTTCAGCTGTGGCAGTGCAATCAGCAAGCCCCCGATACTGATCAAGGTGCGCACCAACGTGGTATCAAGGCGCCCCAACCCCGCCAGATAACCTTGCAAGCCAGCACAAATTAACCAGACGCCAAGAATCGCTTCGGCGAACACCTGAGCAGATTGGTGCCAAGGCCCCTGCAAGATGAAGGCAACATCAAGTACGAAAATAAAGGGGATGATGTAGATCACACTGCCCAATCGCATGGCAGCAAACCCAGTCTTCAATGGATTGGCTTCAGCAATAGACGCCGCAGCGTAAGCCCCAAGGGCCACGGGCGGAGTTATGTAGGACAGCATTGCCCAGTAAAGAATGAACAGATGCACGCTTAACGGGTCTAAGTTTTGGCTGACCAAGGCTGGGGCTAGCACCACGGCCAAAAAGATATAGGCCGCCGTCACTGTCATGCCAATGCCCAGCACGAAACTGGTCAGCGCACCCATCAGTAGCAGCAGTCCAATATCGTCCCCCGCCATGCTCAACAGGTCATTCACTAGGGTCCCACTGAGTCCGGTCAATGACAGCGACCCGACAATCAGACCCACACCGGCCAGCACCACGACCAGTTCAATCAGTAGTTTGCCTACGTTGTACAGAAGGTCCACAACACCGCCCAAGTCCAATCGGTGCTCAGGTGAAAACTGATTTAACACTAACAACGCACCGGTGGCGTAGTAAGGCGCGATAGATTCTTGCTGAAGAAAAATTAGCAGAAAGATCAACAAGGCAAAGGCGCCCAAATAAAACCAGCCCTCGGCAATGGTTTTACCCAAACTGGGGATGTCTTCTTCCGCCAGCCCCACAACATTCTCTCGGCCCGCATACGCGTCAATCTGCAGATAAAGACTGGCGAAGTACAAGAAGGCTGGTAGTGCCGCTGCGGCTGCCACATCGATGTAGGCAATATCTAACAGCGTTGCCATGACAAATGCCGTAGAGCCCATGATTGGGGGCAACAGCACGCCACCTGTAGAGGCGCAAGCCTCGACGCCCCCAGCGACTTCTCGGGCCATCCCAGACTTTCGCATGGCGGGAATGGTCAACTGCCCGGTGGTCAGCACGTTTGTCACAACACTACCACTCATGGAACCCATCAAACCGCTGGACACGATGGCTACCTTGGCCGGACCGCCCCGCTGCCTGCCTAAAATAGCGAAGGCCAAATTTAAAAAGAACTGGCCACCACCGGTGAATTGCAGCACAACGCCAAACACCACGAAGCCAATCACCAGATCGGCAAACGCCCGAAATGGCAGGCCGAACACACTTTCAATGGACAGCAAATGATAAGACGCGGTTTCGGCCCAAGACGACGGAAGCCCGCTCAGCGGCCCGGGCATGAACTCGGTCACCACAGGCAAAATCGAGAACGTGCCGGCGATTAGACACAGGGGCCAGCCTGCGGCACGGCGCAGGGCCTCTAGCAGCATGAGCCATAGCGCCAAGGAGGCATAAACCGCGTAGTCGGGCGCTGCGAATTCCCAAGCCTCGTCTAAGGCCTGTTCGGCTGTTACGAAAAAAATTGCCAAGATGACAACGAACAAAATCGCCAACGGCCAATCGATCCAAGCCTTGCTGGGAAATGTGATAAAGACCCAAGGTGCCAGCAACGCTAGCAGCGCATAAAAATACTGAGTTTCGATACCCACTAGGGCACTGAGCCACTGCTGACCGCCGAACAGACGCAGGGTGTCCATAGCAAGAATCAAAGCCATGGCAGCCATACTGGCTACTAAG
>JAQWIX010000044.1 GCA_029248675.1 Pseudomonadales bacterium
AGCATCCTGAACCCGTTGGGGTCATAGACTACAGCCAACATCCTATTAATCTCAGAGTCTCGTTGCGACCAGCCTCCAATAGCTTGCTCGTGCCTTACTGATATCTCTGCCCTTGTCGCTAGTCTCACCCAAGTATGTCTGAAGCTATGACCCTTAACGTCAGGATGCTGACCTTTTAGATTTAGAACCTGTCGCAGCTTGTTATTGCAGCGTGAGTTGGGTGACTCGCTTTGTGCGTTAAGCCACTTATGCAACTCTGGCAGTCCTTCTCGTATCTGTTCTAACCCAAGGACAATAGGCACGACCCTGACCCTAGCTTCCTTTTTGGTTAATCCTTCATCGCCACCCCTGAACAGAATATGAGGCACTGGTGCATCAAGAAATACGTCTTGGTCTAATCTCAGCCTTGCAATCTCAGTGAGCATCAGTCCAGCGTGTAGTTGCAGTAGAAAGCAGACTAGCCACTTGTCCGGTTCATTCAGAGCCTTATCAACCAGCAAATCTAGTTCGTCCAATGTAAGCACCCTACCTTTTAGCGGTCTTGTCTCAGCTGGCAATTTCAATGACTTGCGCTTGGGTGCCAGTGAAACAGCATCAGCCCAGCCTAGTTGGTATACGCCCCGTATAGCCGACATTGGTTCTTTTAAGTCTCTGGAAATAGTCTGGGCTTTAATGCCGTCCTCTGCTCGCACGTTGATATAGAGTTGCAGCCTTTGCAGCACTTCACGCTTTGTATGGTCGTTAATGACAAAGTCGCCAGTGATAGCCAGCACTCTTTCAAATCTTTGTTGAAGCTCTTTCCCTTTGCCCTTGGATACGTCGGTTATCAGTTTGTCTTTAAGATAGTTGTCCCAAGCTTGCCGGAATGTCTGTTCTAGCTTTACCTCTGCTAGTTCTTTGGTAGCGAAGTAGGCATCAATCATCACAGACTCTTGGAAAGTGTATGGCACTTGTCCTCTTTCAGCGTCGCTAGGAATGCTCCATATCTCTGAAAATGCACTATCAATATGCTGGTCATCATCTTTGAACTCACCCCGCCTGAGCTTCTTCTTCCTGAGAACTTCCTCAATGGCCATTGCTCTTTCAGTGTCAGTGAATGCATTAGGGTCGCTAGCACTAAGGGTCTTGATATGTAGCTCGTAGTGCTTCGCTGCATTAGCCAGAGCCTTGAACTTCTGTTCGTCACCAGACCCATCGTTAATGTCGGGTAGTTCACGGCTATATTGCAGCGGGAGGTTGCTGTAGGTAGAGCGTAGCCTCAGAGGATACTTACGCAGGTACCTGTAGCTGCCGTTGGCACGCCTGTTGAGATGTTTCATAGGTGCGTCTGCAGTGGCTGAATAACACCCAAAAGCATAACAGGTTGACAAGAAGGTTGACAGTAATGGTCGGACCTAAACTGTTTTTACTATATATAACAGTGGCTTGGTTGTAATAATTCCTGCCCATCATAAGCACCGAAACCCAGTAGCGCCTTGATCTGTTCACTTTGGCCGCGAATGTTGGCCAAGGAGTGGTTCATAAACGTGTTCTCTACTGTTCTGAGCCACCCTGCGCAGTACGAGATGGATAACGCTCGTCTTGGTTTGTCACTGTCGTTGGCGCCGCCACGGTGAATCAAGTCGCCCCTGAAGATGATGGCATCTCCGCGTTTCATGACCGCGCGCACATAATCGGACGTTTCAGCTCTTTGTTCCTTGGGCCAGCGCCAGCTGTCCGGCGCAATCCATGTAGCCCCGTTTTCTTCTGTAAAGTCGTCCAAGGCGTAGATGGCATTAACGATAAAGGGATGGGGGTTTAGAGGGATTGGCCAAGAGTCTGAGTCTCGGTGGGCCTGCTGGCGAGGTTCGCCCGGCCGAATCTCGATTAGCTCACCGGCGTTGAGTAGCACTTCGCCAGCGAGGGGTCCCATGGTTCGATTGGCCCAGTCCACAATCTTTGTGTCCCCAATGATGTCGGAACTGGAAGGAAATTTTTCGATCAGTCCGTGCATCCGAATAGTGTTGTGCCCGAGGAATTTGTCGTAGTCCCTCGAACCCGTTGCGGGTAAGCCAAGGTTGGATGTTTCAAGGTAGGGATCTATTTCGGCGTTCAGCGAATGCAAAACAGTGGGTGGTAGCGCACCTTTAAGAATAGCCGCGCCGGTGGTTTGGGTGGTGTGGTCGATCGTCTGCCACGGGTAGGGATGCGTAAAAGTTTCGATCACACTGGGTCTCCAGGATGCTAGCGAGGGTTAACTGTGCCCAAGGGCTGTCCTAGTTGGACTATTGAACCCTCATTAATACTGTTAGCCGACATTACCGCGTCTTTAGCAAAGCAACAAATCACCGTTGACCCAAGCAAGAATCGTCCTATCTCATCGCCGCGCTTAAAGTCTTGATCGTGGGTGGTAACGATCTCTTCACGATAGGGTGACGCAGGTCCTTCCCACACAGTTTCGATAGAGGCAACGATCAAGGCGCCGACAAGCACTAAAAGCATGGGGCCGAATTCGGTGTCAAAACGACAGACCAAGCGCTCATTGCGACAGAACAATCCCGGTATGCCCGCCTCGGTGACGCCGTTCACCGAAAACAGCGCGCCGGGAACGGCTCGGGTTTCCACCAGCTTGCCATCACAGGGCAGATGAATTCGGTGATAGTTACTGGGTGCCAGATAAATGGTGCAAAAATCGCCGTCTTCAAATCCTTTGCCCGTGGTGCCGGCTAGGGAGTTCAACGTGTATTGGTGTCCTTTGGCCTGCATCAGCAGGTCGCTTTGAATCTTTCCGATTTGGCTTACCGTGCCATCCACGGGGCAGGCCAGTGCATTAGGTTGCTGCGGCAGTGGGCGCGCACCTTCGGCCAGTGCTCGAGTGAAGAAGTCGTTGAAGCTAACGTAGTCGTCCAGATGTTTGCGCTCTGCGTCTGCCAACGAAATGTTATAGGCCTTGGCGAATAGATGGATGAAGGTCCGTCGAATAATGGTGATTTCGCTTTGGGCCAGCCAACCTACAAGACGAGACAAACCGTGTTGGGGCATCACTTTTTGCAGGCTTAAGAACATCTTGCTCATAACGCACCTGTTTCAGAAGGGTTCACGATAGGGGTGTCTGGGTCGTTGCCCCACTCCGCCCAAGAGCCGTGATAGGCCCTTATATGCAAACCCAGTAAACGGCCGACCAAGTACGAAAGACCTGACCGGTGGTGGGTTTGGCAGTGGGTGATTACTTGATCCGCGTCCAGCAATCCTAGCGAAGCTGCAAGGCCATCAAGGTCTTCCACCAACCGCAGTTGGCGTCCGCTGTCTTTCAGCAGTTCCCAGTCTAGGTTCACTGCGCCCGGGATGTGTCCTGCACGGGCGGAGCCGGATCGTAATCCGGCGTATTCCTCTGCCGAGCGAACATCCCAAATGACCTGTGCATCGTCGTTGAGTGCAGCCATAACATCGGCGATCTCAGCGATGGGGTCCAAGTTAATGGTCAGGTTCAACGCTTCGCCGAGTTCCGCCTGAGTGGGGCTTTGGCTCAGCGGCAGTCCTGCTCCGTGCCAAGCGTGCAGTCCCCCGTCTAAATAGGCCCAATCGTGGTGGCCAATAACGTCTAAGGTCCAAAAAAAACGACCCGCCCAGCCGCCGCCTTCGTCATCAAATGCGATGACTTTTTGGTCTGGCTGATAACCAATTCTGGTCAACGTGGATTCAATCTCGGACAATGACGGCAACTTGCCCGTGGCCGGTGGGATGCCACAAACCAGCTCAGATGGCTCGACCAAAACCGAGCCTGGGATATGCGCCTGTTCGTACAGGGCCCTTGAGGTGATTTGTACCAATAGGGTGTCACCCTCGGGTAAGTCTGCTACGACATCAGGTTCCAGCACTTCTACCGGGTGTTGGTGGTACACATGGCGCTCCGCATAAGGTTAGAGTTGCACTATAGCGGAAACAGTCCCGCAAACAGGAGAAATCAGTGAGTTCCGATTTGGTTTGGATCGATTTGGAAATGACCGGCCTAGACCCGTCCCACGACCGAATCATTGAAATGGCCACCATCATTACCGACAGTGATCTAAACGTCATTGAAGAAGGCCCCGTGCTGGCAATAAGCCAGCCTAAATCCTTGCTTGATGGTATGGATGAATGGAATCAAACCCATCACAGCGCGTCGGGGCTGCTGGACCGGATCGCCTCCGAGGGTGTGAGTGAGGTAGAGGCCGAAGCGCTGTCTCTTGCCTTTGTTGAAAAACATGTGGAGCCCGGGGCTGCCCCTCTCTGCGGCAATACCATTTGGCAGGACCGGCGGTTTTTGTCGCGCTACATGCCAACCTTAGAAAGCTACCTGCATTACCGCATGATCGATGTCAGCAGCATCAAAGAACTGGCCAAGCGCTGGCATCCGGCCATCGCGTCCGGTGTTGTGAAAACCAACCAACACACGGCGTTAGCGGATATTCGTGAATCCATTGAAGAGCTGCGTTATTACCGGGCCAAACTGTTCGTTCAAGATCCGTCCAGTTGAGCCAAGGCCCATTGAATGTGCTCGTCGACCATGGCGTTAACCCGTCCCAGTCCTTGAGTGAGTGCAAGTACAACCTCGTCGCCCCCTTGGCTGTTACCTAGGCCAATTGCCAGATTGCGCTGCCACTGAGCGTAGCCAATTCGGCGCATGGCCGAACCTTCGGTCATGGCCAGAAATTCCGTCTCGGATAGCGCAAACAAATCGACTAGTCGGGGTTTGTCTAGGCCGTTGCGAACCGCGAAGTCTGCCTCTGTAGTGGTCGGTGCTTCGCGGTTCCAAGGGCAGAAGAGTTGGCAGTCATCGCAGCCATAAACTCGGTTGCCCATGGCCTGCCTAAACTCCAAGGGAATGGCGTCTTTGTGCTCGATGGTCAAATAAGAAACACAGCGCCTAGCGTCCAGCCGGCGCGGCGAAATGATGGCATCGGTGGGGCAGACGGTCATGCAGGCACTGCACTTACCGCAGGCGTCCTCGCTGTCGGGTTGGTCGACGGGCAATGGTGCGTTCGTGTAAATCTCGCCCAGAAAAAACCAAGAGCCTGCGTCCTTTTCCAGTAACAGCGTGTGTTTGCCAATCCAGCCCAGTCCTGCCTTTTCGCCCAGCGCTTTTTCCAGTACCGGTGCAGAATCGGTAAACGCGCGAAAGGTAAAAGGTGTTTGCTCTTTCCCAAGGGTGACATTGATTTGCTGGGCAAGTTTTGCCAGCCGCCGCCGCATCACTTTGTGATAGTCCCTGCCTAGGGCGTATCGCGAGATGTAGGCTAGGCCGCTGTTTTCTAGGACTTGAATGGGCTGGGTATCTGCCGGCAAATATTGCATTCGTGCGGTGATAACTCGGCAAGTGCTGGGCTCCAACAATTCTGGGTTGGACCGCTTTTCCACGTTGCGCGCCATATAGCCCATGTCGCCAGCAAAGCCGGCGGCCAACCACTCCCGCAAGTGCGGCGTATGCTGGGAGAGATCGGTGTCGGTGATCGCTAACTTATCAAAGCCGAGGGCTTTGCCTTCGGCCAGAATGTGGGTTTTCACCCGGTCCGGGTCCCAACCATTGGGGTAAGCTGTTGAATCCGTGGGTGTACTGATGACTGACTCGCTGATAGCAGATCGTCCAAAGTATACTGAAATGCAAGGTCGGGTGAGTGGTTGCAAGGGCGGACATTGAGAACACTGAAAAAGGGTTTGGCATGACGGAAGGTCGCGATACCGACAAGCAAACGGATCTAAAGCTATACACTGCCGCGGCCTGCCGCGCTGTGGATGCTCAGGCCATGGCACCGCAGTCATCTGGCGGTATGGGCCTCGGGGGCGACGTATTGATGGGGCGAGCGGCACAATTTGCCTTGGATACGCTTATGGCGCTTCATCCCATTCTCGGCGGCATCAGTGTCGTTTGCGGCAAGGGCAATAACGGCGGTGACGGCTACTGGGTGGCCTTTCTTGCCCAGCGCTTGGGGATTGCGGTGCAAATCATAGGGGTGGCGCCCAAAGAACAATTGAGCGGCGATGCCTTGGCCGCACGCGAACAGGCAGAAGCCGCCGGTTTGAGCGTGGAGGGCCCCGAGGCTGGGCTGCGTTACCAGGTTATCGTCGATGCGTTGTTGGGTATCGGCGGCCGCGGCGAACCCAGACCCGCCTATGCTCGTATTATCAAAGACATAAACCAATCCGGTGGCTTCGTTTTCAGTTTGGATCTGCCTTCGGGCCTCAATGCCGATACGGGTGAGGCTGGGTTGGCGGTTCAGGCGGACGCCACCGTCTCGTTCATTGTGCGCAACATCGGTTTATATACTGGACAGGGCCCGAAGCTGTGCGGCCAGCATTTTTTCTCAGATCTGGGTGTGTCATCAACCTTTGCCGAGGCGCATCCCCACGTACCGCTGCGTTTTTGGCGGCAGACTCTGTTGCCCCGGGTGCCTGTGGATGCCTATAAGCATCAGCGGGGCCATGTGGTCATCGTCGGGGGCTGCATGGGGATGGGTGGTGCTGTCATTCTGGCGGCAGAGGCCGCCTTACGAAGCGGTGCGGGCTTGGTCACCGTGGCCACGGATATTTGCAATTTGTCGGGTCTGCAAGCTCGGGTACCCGAAGCCATGTGGGTAGACCCCGTAGGCGGCGCCTCGGATCAAACTCTGAAACAGATACTCCACAAGGCCGACGTCGTCGTTTTGGGGCCGGGCTTGGGCCGGTCTGATTGGGCAGAGGCGGTTCTTGAAGCCCTAGTCGACTACCCGGGGCCTATGCTGGTGGACGCTGACGGCCTGTTTTGGCTCGGCCAGTTTCATCGGCAATCGCGACGTATAGCCAGCGGAGGCGAGCTTTATCTAACCCCTCACGGCGGGGAGGCGGCAGGGCTGCTGGAGTGCTCAGTGCAGCAAGTGTCCAGCGACCGGCTGGGCGCCTTGTCCGATATGACCGGGAGATACAGCGCTCAGGGTTTGATCAAGGGGCCGGGCACGGTGATGGGCAACGCTCAGGAACACGGGATTTGTGGCCACGGTAATCCGGGTATGGCAACCGCCGGTATGGGCGATGTGCTTGCCGGCTTAGCCGGCAGCCTAATGGCTCAGCATCCGGACCAGCGGCGGTCAGCATTTTCTGCTGCAGTAGTCCTGCACAGTGCGGCCGGTGACCTAGCTGCGGAAGACCTGGGAATGCGCCCTTTAACCGCAAGTGCTGTGATCGATCGTATCGCACAGTTGTTAAAAGACTAGATGAGGACCGATGGGCGTTTTGGCTCAAACCGTTCACGCCATCACCCTGAGGTTTATTAATTGATCGCTGAAACCTAGCCGAGTGCGGGTGGGCAAGAAGAAAAATAAACCCGCCCTAGGCTCGCCTTGGCGCGTCAGGTAGGTACACTTTCCTCCGACGGGTTCGCTCACCTTTCAAACAAACCCTCAGCATTCAGGAGTCGAGCAAGCGTTAATGAGCAAAGCCGAACACGTGATGGATCAAGTGCTGACAGACGAGGCTGCCACAGTTGCCTTCGGTGCTCAGCTGCGCCAAGCAATTTGTTCCCGCTTGGGTGAGTCGGCCATTGTTTACTTGCACGGCGATTTGGGGGCAGGCAAAACCACATTGGTGCGTGGCATGCTCCGCAGCTTGGGCCATCTGGGCGCCGTGAAAAGCCCCACATATACGCTGTTAGAGCCCTATCAAACCGACGATCTCGACGTCTTTCATTTTGACTTGTATCGGTTGAAGTCCCCGGAGGAGCTGGAGTTTCTGGGTTTTGACGAGATCTTCGAAGGTCCTGGGTTGAAATGCCTCGAGTGGCCTGAGCAAGGCCATGGGTGGCTGCCGGCAGCAGACGTGGAAGTAACGTTGAGTTTGCATCGCGACGAATCATTGCCGGCGTCCACGGCCAATGATCCAAGCCGGATACAACGGCATGTGAGTGTGCGCTTTGCCTAGGTTTGCTCTTGCCGCCGTCGCATGGCTGCTTCTAGCGGCAGCGCCATGGATGCATGCCAATGTGATTCAAAGTGTGCGCACCCACGAAGCCCCGGATTACATTCGTGTGGTGCTCGACACCTCTAAGCCCTCTAAGTTTTCGGTTTTTGCCCTTGAGAACCCGAACCGTATTGTCATTGATGTGAAAGACGCCAAGGCCGCGAGGGGCTTTGCCCTTCAGGCCACTAAGGATTTGACCCACATCAAGGGCCTGCGCGGCGGCAAACGTAAAGACGGTTACCGTATCGTCGTGGATGCAGAGGTGGCCTTTTCTCCGAAATCCTTCACTCTGAATCCGATACCTCCCTACGGTCATCGTCTTGTTACGGATCTTTATTTCCCCAAAGCTAAAAAACCGGTAAGCCAAGCCCGGCCCAAGCCTAAGCCGCGGCCTAAGGGACGTGATGTGATGATTGCGGTTGATGCGGGCCACGGCGGTGAGGATCCGGGGGCGCTGGGCCCCCGAAAAGCCCTTGAGAAAAACGTTGTGTTGCAGATTGCCCGCCGCACTGTAGATCAAATCAAACGACAAAAAGGTTTTGACGCGTTCTTGGTGCGCGACGGCGACTACTATCTTGGTCACCGTAAACGCACAGCCATAGCTAGAGAGAAACGGGCGGACTTGTTCGTGTCCATTCACGCCGATGCATTCAAGCAATCTTCGGTATCCGGGGCATCGGTGTACACGCTCTCAGATCGAGGCGCCACCAGTGAGACGGCAAAATGGTTGGCCGAGCGGGAAAATCAGTCAGACATGCTGGGCGGGGTAGGCAATGTCAGCCTAGACGATAAGGACCCCATGCTAGCACAGGTGTTGCTGGATCTGTCCATGGACGGCAACCGTAGCCAAAGCATTCGTGTGGGCGAGGCCGTGTTGCGTAATATGGGTGAGGTCACGAAACTGCACAAAAAGCAGGTGGAGCAGGCGGCGTTTTTGGTTCTTAAGTCACCGGATATGCCGTCCATATTGGTAGAGACCGGGTTTATCTCGAATCCTGGCGAGGCTCGAAAGTTGTCTCAGGCATCGCATCAGCAGAAGTTGGCAAAAGCAATTACAGCCGGCATTGCAGAATTTATGCGGGCCAATCCCCCGCCGGCCACCTTGTTGGCCGAGCGCCGCGAAGAGATTCGGTACACAGTGAGCCGAGGCGATACGATTTCGGAAATCGCTGCGCGCTACGGGGTATCAACCACCCAACTAAAGCGGCGTAACCGATTGACCGGTGACACCATTCGGGTGGGTCAAAAAATTACGATTCCCGGTGGATAGTGGGATGACGAGCCGCCTATGACGTTGAACAGAGTTAAAAAACTTGGGAGTTTTGTTGCTGACCAAATCGCCGCCGGCGAAGTGGTGGAACGCCCATCGTCCATCGTTAAGGAACTGCTGGAAAACAGCCTAGACGCCAAGGCTACGAATATTGAGGTGCGTACAGAAGCAGGCGGAGTCGATCTGGTTTGGATCCGGGATAACGGCAGCGGTATTCACGCCGACGACTTACCTTTGGCATTACAGCGTCATGCCACCAGCAAGATTCAATCCGCCGAGGATCTCGTCGGTATCGGAAGCCTTGGCTTTCGAGGCGAAGCCTTGGCCAGCGTGGCCTCGGTAGCCAAGGTGCGCCTCAGCTCCGCCGTCGAGCCACAGGGCGGCGGTTGGTTTATTGAAAGCCATGGTGGCGAGGTGATTGAAAGCGGCCCGGTCGCCCATGCCCAAGGCACCACGGTGGAGGTGCGAGACCTCTTCTACAACACGCCAGCCCGACGGAAGTTTCTCAAAGCCGAGCGCACAGAGGTGGCCCAAATTGATCAAACTCTGCGACGTTTGAGTTTGGCCCACATGGATGTGGGTTTTACCTTGGCTCAGACGAGAACGTCAGGAAGTTCTGCCCGAGTGAATCGGCCGCTCACTTTAGCCGCCGGAAATCCAGAGGACCGGTTGGCAAGAGTGCTAAGTCAGGACTTCGTTGAAAACTCGGTTTACATCGACGAACAAAATCAAGATCTGCGGATCTACGGCTGGGTGGGGCTGCCCCATCACAACCGCCGTCAAATGGATCAGCAGTTTTTCTACGTGAACGGTCGGGCCATTCGCGACAAGTTAGTAGGCCACGCCATTCGGCAAGCTTACAGTGATGTGATGTTTCACGGCCGGCATGCGGTCTACGTTCTGTATTTACAGGTACCCGCTGACGGCGTTGACGTGAATGTTCACCCAACCAAACACGAGGTGCGTTTTCGTGACGCCCGTCAGGTCCACGATTTTATTTTTTCCAGTCTAAATCGCGCCTTGCGAAGTTTGCGTCCGGGACCACTGGGTGAGATGAATGAGCCACAAGGTTCCACTGATACCGGTTTTGCCGAGCCAGTGCGGCCGAGCCTGACAAGCCAGCGACCCTTTGATCTGCCCAGCCGCCCCAGTGCTGGGGCACCTGCCGGCGGCCTGGCCCAGCTCATTCACGAGCATGGTTCAGGCCCATCCCAAAGCGATGTTGGTCCACAGTCAGGCTTAGTCGGCGCCCGGGCCGGCCGAGCAATTGTAGGAGAGCAACGGGTCGACTGGCCTCGTGCCGAAGTGCAAGCGGGCACTGAACCCGACTCGGAACGAAGCGAAGAGAATGGTCACCCGCTGGGCTATGCCGTTGCCCAACTGCACGGGGTCTACATCTTGGCTCAAAACCGACAGGGCTTGGTGGTGGTGGATATGCATGCGGCACACGAACGCATCGTTTACGAACAAATGAAAGCGGATCAGGCCAAGGAAGGCATTGCCCGCCAGCGATTGCTTGTGCCATTGATCTTCGACGTCAGCGAAAACGAAGCGGATCTAGTAGAAGAAAGCGCTGAACAATTTGACGAGGCGGGCCTAGTTGTCGAACGCATGGGATTGTCCAGTGTTGTCGTGCGCGAAGTCCCCGTGTTGCTGGCCAAGGCCAATATCCAGCAGATGGTGCAAGACATGTTGGGCGAGCTGGCTGAATTTGGCACCGGCGAAAGCGTTGCTCGAAAGAATTTCGACGTGCTGGCCACCCTTGCCTGTCGAGGTTCCGTGCGGGCCAACCGCCACCTGACCCTGACCGAAATGAACGCGCTGCTACGCTCCATGGAGGTCACGGAAAATGCTGGCCTGTGCAACCATGGTAGACCTACGGTGATTCAGCGCTCTCTGGCAGAACTAGACCGCCTGTTTTTGCGCGGGCAGTAGCCCGATGGCGACGTCTGAGGGATTTGCCGACCCCAACTCGGTACTAATCATTTGCGGGCCTACTGCTATTGGCAAGACCGCGGTTGCCATGGCGGTACAGGATGCATTGGGGGGTGCGGACAAGGTGCAACTGATCAGTGCCGATTCGGCGCTTATCTATCGTGGTATGGACATAGGTACCGCCAAGCCAACCCCAGAAGAACTGGCCACCTACCCGCACAAGCTGGTAGATATTCTTGATCCGGCGGAAAGTTATTCCGCCGCGGATTTTGTGGCAGATTCCGATGCTGCCATCCAACAGGCGCTGCAGGCGCAGAAGAAACCAGTATTTGTTGGCGGCACCATGATGTATCTGAAGTGTCTGCTGGAGGGCATTGCCGATCTGCCAGCCACAGATCACCTAGCTCGCCAAACCCTAGAACAAGAACTGGCGCAAAAGGGCGCAGAAGCTCTGCATGCAGAGTTACAGGCCCAAGATCCTCAGGTGGCAGCTAACATTCATCCGAATAACCATCAGCGCTTGCTCCGGGCCCTGGCCGTTGTTCGTACTACCGGAGGATCTCTGACAGATCACTGGCAGCAAAAGGCCAGCGGCGCGTTGAGTGAGCGTTTAGGGGTCGCTTCTCAGACCGTAATAATGATGCCCAAGGATCGCACCAAGCTGCATCAGCGTATCGCTGCACGATTCTCCCAAATGCTGTCAGATGGGTTTCTTGGGGAAGTTGAGGACCTGATGGATCGGGGAGACTTGCACCGCGATCTGCCGTCCATGCGAGCGGTGGGTTATCGTCAAGCATGGGGCCATTTGCTGGGCGAAGTGGATCAGCAGACGTTTGTAGACCAAGGCATCGCGGCAACGCGTCAGTTGGCAAAGCGGCAGCTTACTTGGCTGCGAAAATGGCCCAGCGCCTCGGTTGTGGTATCGGACAATCCAAACGAGACGACGTCGCTGATTTTATCCGGCAGCCCTTGAACCCTTAGGCGTGAAGGTGCCGTTTGGAAGCTGCATGTCGCGTCAGTGTTTTAACTGCATCACACCTTGAGTAAACAATGCCCCTTGGTTAGTGAAACCTCCCGAGCATGGGAATAGGTTAGCTCAGCGCCTGTGACCTCAAACGCCATCAACGGCGACACTGGAGGAACCCCCAAGGTTTCCAGCGTCAGGTTGAAAGGTATACGACACAGGAAAAGTCTTCGTCAGCAAGGCGCTGGCTGGGCTTTAAAAAAAGTCCAACGAGATGGCGAAAGTGATTATACTCGGCGCGGCTCGGCTCTTAGCTTGTCGCGTTAGTAATCACAATCGCTTGTTAACCCATCAATGAAGATGGCTAGCGTACCCCCTCTGCGGAAGACACTTGTGCGAAAGAAAGCCAGATGCGCGCGATCCTAATAGGCGTACCAACCGGGGAAGTAGATATGCAAGAAGAAAAAAGAGTGAAGAACAACGTCTCTAGAGGCCACAGCCTGCAAGACCCCTATCTCAATGCGCTGCGGCGTGAACGTGTCTCCGTATCGATCTTTCTTGTCAACGGCATAAAGCTGCAAGGAGAGATCGAGTCTTTCGATCAGTTTGTGATTTTGCTGAAAAACACAGTGAGTCAAATGGTCTACAAGCACGGTATTTCCACGGTTGTGCCCGCTCGCAATGTCACGGTGAATGATCGAGATTACGACTAGCTGCCTGAGCAACTTGGATCGGGGAGACCCGGCGAAGTATCTGTCCCGCCAAAGTCATCTTTGTCGGCTTGAAATCTGCCAGTTTGATGCCACTGTGTGCTAGTGGCGAACCAGCTTATAGACATACTTAATGCTTTTTGAACGGCCAGAAGCTGGCCGCAGGGCCGTGCTGTTGCAGGTAGACCTGCGCCGGCAAGACAACCCGGACCAAGAGGAATTTGCAGAGCTTGCGCGCTCTGCAGAGATCGATGTTGTGCAGGTTGAAAACGCCAAGCGCGATGCCCCGCACCCCCGCTGGTTTATCGGTAGCGGTAAGGTGGATGAACTCAAGACGCTGCTGGCTTGGGCCGATGCGTCTCTGCTGTTGATTAATCACGATTTGTCGCCGGGTCAGCAGCGTAATTTAGAGCAGGCCTTGAACTGCCGCATGATCACTCGAACAGAGCTGATATTGACCATTTTTGCTGAACGGGCGCGTAGTCATGAAGGCCAGCTGCAGGTTGAGCTGGCTCAGTTAAAGCATGCGCAGACCCGCTTGGTACGCGGCTGGACGCACTTGGATCGACAGAAGGGTGGCATCGGCATGCGCGGCGCCGGTGAGAAACAAATTGAGCTGGATCAACGAATGTTGGCCGAGCGGGTGAAAGCCACGGAACAAAAACTTCAGGATGTATGCCGGCGCAGGGTACAGAGTCGGCGAGGCCGTGACCGTCGGGGTACGCCTACCGTGTCGCTAGTTGGCTATACCAACGCCGGCAAATCCACGCTGTTTAACGCCATCACCAAAGCAGAGGTGTTTGCAGAGAACCTGCTCTTTGCCACCCTAGACCCCACCACTCGGAAGATCGACGTGCCAGGGGCGGGAAATGTTGTTATGACCGATACCGTGGGTTTTGTTAGCGCTCTGCCTCACGCTCTGGTGCAAGCGTTTAAAGCAACGCTTGAGGAAGTGGTGCATTCGGACTTGCTGCTGCACATTGTGGATGCCGCAGACCCGTTGCGGGACGAACGCATTGAACAGGTTAATGGCGTGCTGGATGAGATTGGTGCCAGCGAAGTGCCTCAGCTGGTCGTGCTGAACAAGGCTGACTTGCTCACTACCCAGCAGAAACAAGACTGCAATAGCGCGAGTCTGGTGTCTGCAGTGACTGGCGAAGGGGTTGATGGGCTGCTCAATGCCATTGGTGCAGCGCTGGGGGTTGTGGCCCCGCATCAGGTGAGGCTTGGGCCAGAGGATGGTAAAAACCGAGCTTGGTTGTACCAATCTGGTGCGGTGTTAAGCGAAACTATGCTGACAGATGGCAGCGTGCGGCTTACAGTACAGGCCGACGATAAGATGCTAGGTCAAATGCGGCAGCGTCAGGTAGTTATAGAGAGCTCTGAAGCGTGCAGCACCTAAGAAATTACAAGTTTTGGTCAGCCCGAGTTGACCTCAGCGGATGGGAAGAAAACCAAATCTGGTCAACGTGGACCAGAGACACATTTAAACTTTCGGAGCAAAATTATGGCGTGGAATGAGTCAGGCGGTGGAGACAAAGACCCCTGGGGAAATCGCGGCAACAATAACGACGGTCCCCCGGATTTAGACGAGGCGATTCGCAAGCTGCAAGGCCAACTATCTGGAATGTTCGGCGGTGGTGGTGGCCAAGGAAGCAAGGGCGGATCCGGTAACGGGCTGTCCTCTGGCTCTATTGGGCTGGTGATTCTGCTGGCACTTGGTCTGTATGGATTTGCAGGCGTGTATCAGGTGGATGAGCAGGAACGCGGCGTTATTTTCCGTTTTGGTCAGGTGCTTCCGGCAGAAGTAGGGCCGGGTCTGCACTGGAACCCGCCGCTCATTGATCAGGTGGATTTGGTTAACGTGACTCAGGTTCAGTCCCACAGTCATCAGGCCTTAATGTTGACCGAAGACGAAAACATTGTAGATGTAAGTCTGACCGTTCAGTGGGTTATTGATAGCGCGCCCAACTTTCTGGTAAACGTCCGCGAGCCTCGGGACAGCTTAGCTCAGGCCACGGAAAGTGCCCTGCGCCATGTCGTGGGTTCGGCATCCATGGACGAGGTGATTACCGATGGTCGTGAGGCCATAGCTATTGAGGTTCAGGATCGCCTGCAAAGCTACCTGCGCAGTTATGGGGCCGGCATTGACGTCACAAAGGTCAACATCGACCGTAGTGCGCCACCGGTGCAGGTGCAAGATGCGTTTAACGACGTGCAAAAAGCTAAGGAAGATCAGCAAAAATTCATCAACCAAGCGACGGCCTATGCTCAGCAGGTGGTGCCAGAAGCTCGAGGCCGAGCCCAGCGTCAGCTGGAAGAGGCCCAAGGGTATCGTGACCGGGTGATTGCACGTTCAGAGGGTGAAGCCCAACGCTTTGAGAAGCTTCTAGTGGAGTATTCTCAAGCCAAGCAAGTGACCCGCGATCGTTTGTACATTGATGCCATGGAGAACGTCTTTAAAAACTCCAGCAAGGTCATGATCGACGTTAAAGGTGGCAACAACATGATGTACCTGCCTCTGGATAAAATCGGACAGGGCACCACTAGCGGCACGAGCAACGAAGTTCAAGTTTTGCGCCGAGAGCTGGAGCAGATGCGTAGAGACCTAGCCACTAGCCGATCAACGAGTAGTCGCGTACGCGGTAACTAAGCAGCGCTCCTCGCGCCCTTAGTTAATACGTACAGTATTGGAGACATTTTTATGCCTATGAAAACTTTTTTAGTAGCGGCCTTTTTGCTCATTGGAGTGGGCTTGTTTAATCAATCCGCCTATCGGGTTATGGAAACCGAGAAAGCAATCTTGCTGGAGTTCGGTAATTTGATCGACGCGGGCCTAGAGCCGGGCCTGCATTTCAAACTGCCCATTGCCCAAGAGGTGAAGAAATTCGACGCTCGGGTTTTGACCTTGGATTCTCAGGGTGAAACTTACTACACTCTCGAAAAGAAACCGCTAATCGTAGATTCCTTCGTGAAGTGGCGTGTAGCGGATATCGAGCGCTTTTACACCGGCACGTCCTTTGACGAGCGTCGTGCTCAGCGCCTGCTTCAGGAGCGCGTCAACGAAGGTCTACGTAACCAGATCAGCCGACGGGATATGAGTGAAGTTATTTCCGGTCAACGAGATGAACTCATGAACGAGCTGCGTGCGGATCTAGATGCGGTGATGCGTGAGTCTGTTGGTCTCGAAGTGGTAGATGTGCGAGTAAAGAAAATCGATCTGCCAGCGGAAGTGTCCACAACCGTCTATGAGCGAATGAACTCAGAGCGGGAAATTGAAGCCAAGCAATATCGAGCCGAGGGCCAAGAGCAGGCTCTGGCAATTCGTGCTAAGGCGGACCGAGATGCCGTGGTCATTGAAGCAGAAGCGTACAGGGCCAGTGAGTTACTGCGAGGCGATGGGGATGCCAAGGCGGCAGAGATTTACGCCGGAGCCTTCAATCAAGACCCAGAGTTTTATGGCTTTTATCGCAGCATCAATGCCTATGGCGAGGTGTTCAAAGACAAAAGCGACCTCTTGGTTCTCGATCCAGACAGCGACTTCTTCAGATACTTGGAAAGTGGCAAAGCTCAATGAGCCGCTACTAATTCGATAGCTAGACCGGCGTAAAATCTATGAGTACACATTGGCGTCTGCCCAAGGGGGTAGATGAAGTTCTGCCGCCTCAAGCCTGGGAGCTTGAGCGTCTGCGTCGCCGGGTTCTTGACGTATTCGTCAGCTGGGGCTACGACTATTTAGAGCCACCGGTGATTGAGTACTTGGATGCGCTACTGGTCGGTAGTGGCGAAGACCTAGACCTGCAAACCTTAAAAGTAGTGGATCAATCCAGTGGCCGGCAGTTGGGCGTTCGAGCGGATATGACATCTCAGGCTGTGCGTGTGGACGCCCACAGTCGCCCCAGCGATAACATCCAGCGTTTTTGTTATTCCGGACCAGTGGTGTTCGCTAAACCCCAAGGAAATCAAACTTCCAGAGTGCCGTTAAAAGCTGGCGCAGAGATCTTTGGTGCCAGCGGCATAGCGGCGGATGCGGAGGTCATTGGGCTAATGCTCGAAGCCTTGGATGCAGCCGGTATGCAAGCGCCGGTGTTGTTGCTCGGCCATATGGGTATTTATCGCGGTTTGGTGGCGCGTCTTATTGAAGAGGGCGGCCTAGACCCTGCGGACCAAGGTCAGTTATTCAGCTGTATCCAGCGCAAGGGTGCCAGCGACATTGCGGCTCTGTTGGGCCAAGGCACCATCGCGGACATGGTGATCGGTTTGCCGGACCTTATGGGCGACCCAAGTATTTTCCCCGTGGCTCGAGGACTGCTGCAAGGCGCCCCCTCTGCCGTCGAAAAATCCTTGGCAGAGCTGGAGGGCCTAGCGGCCCTGGTGGCGCAAAATCATCCTCAGGTGGATATGCGTATTGACGTTTCCGAACTCTCTGGATACGGCTACCATAACGGCCCGGTCTTTGCGGTCTATCATCCCGAACATGGCAGTGCGTTAGCACAAGGCGGGCGCTACGATGGCGTCGGTGAAGTGTTCGGTCGTGGTCGACCAGCCACCGGCTTTGATCTGAATCTGAAGCAATTGATGTCGAAGGATGCGAGCCCCATCGGCGGGTATTTCGCGCCCTATGTCCAAGAAGATCGACGGTTGGGCCTAAATAGCTTCGTGCGCGGGCTGCGCGCCAAGGGCGACCGGGTGGTGGTAGCAGTCAACGACGGTGAAGAGCCGCAAGCCGGTTGTCAGGGCTTGGTCGTTGAAGATCAAGGCCAATGGCAAATACAGACAACGGGTGAGTTCACCGACAAAGGTTGAATCGCGAAGGATACAAGTGAGTCGTGGATAAAACGCGGGGCATAGGGGTGCGCGCGGAGTTTTCAAAGGGTCTCGAGAGCGAGAAGGTGCAAAGAAGAACATGCAAGGAAAAACATGGGCCGTAATGTAGTTGTTATTGGTACCCAGTGGGGGGACGAGGGCAAAGGCAAAATCGTCGATCTGCTGACAGATCAAGTGGACGCCGTGGTGCGCTTTCAAGGTGGACACAACGCGGGACACACGCTTGTGATCGACGGCGAGAAAACGGTTTTGCACGTTATTCCGTCGGGGATTTTGCATGATGGCGTGCAGTGCGTGATTGGTAATGGTGTCGTGCTGGAACCTCACGAACTGCTCAAAGAGATCACTACACTGGAAGCCCGTGGGGTGCCGGTGCGCGAACGCCTGAAGATCTCGCCGGCCTGTCCGTTGATTCTGCCCCACCATGTGGAGCTTGATTTGGCCAGAGAAGAAGCTCGCGGCAAGAAAAAGATCGGCACCACTGGGCGCGGTATCGGGCCAGCCTACGAAGACAAGGCTGCCCGCCGCGGGCTGCGTCTGGGCGACATGTTTTACTGGCAGACCTTTGCAGATCGTCTAAACGAGGTGATGGAATATCACAACTTCATGCTCACCGAGTACTACCGTAAGCCGGCTTTGGACTTTAACAAGACCTTGGAGGAGTGCGCGGAGATTGCCGAACAAATGAAGGCCATGTCAGTGGATGTGGTTCCGCTGTTGCACGACCTTAGAGAGCAGGGCAAAAATATCCTGTTCGAAGGTGCGCAAGGCGCCATGTTAGACGTGGACTTGGGTACCTATCCCTATGTGACATCGTCTAATACCACCGCTGGCGGAACCGCCGTGGGTACCGGATTCGGGCCCCGTTATTTGGACTATGTCTTGGGTATCACCAAGGCCTATGCCACCCGAGTGGGGTCCGGACCATTCCCCACGGAGCTTTTTGATGATGTGGGCTCGGGACTCGCGGAACGCGGGCACGAGTTTGGTTCAACCACTGGTCGGCCGCGTCGCTGTGGTTGGTTTGACGCGGTGGCCCTGCGCCAAGCCGTGCAAGTCAACAGCATTTCTGGCCTGTGCCTGACCAAACTCGATGTGCTTGACGGTTTGGAGACCATCAAGATATGCGTGGGCTATGAGGACGGTGGCATCAAGGACAGCGGGCCAAATTTTGGTAGTGAGTTCTACGACGATGTAACGCCAATCTACGAGGAAGTCCCCGGCTGGAAAGAGACCACCCTGGGAATTCGTGACATAGCAGATCTACCCGGGGCCGCTCGAGACTACATTCGAATTGTTGAAGAGGCGGTGGGTGCGCCAGTGGACATTATCTCCACCGGCCCAGATCGCAACGAGACCATAGTGCTAAACGATCCCTTCGATAACGCGCGTAAACTGTAATGGATTCGAAGCTGTTAGAGCTGTTGGTGTGCCCGGTCACGAAGACTTCCTTGGTCTGGCAGCGAGACAAGGAAGAGTTGTGGTGTGTTGCCAGCCGGCTGGCCTACCCAATTGACGATGGCATCCCCGTTCTAATTCCCGAACAAGCTCGGCAGTTACAGGACGAGGAAGTGCAATCTATCCGGTGATCTAGCCGGGCCAGAACGTTGGGCGCAGTTCGTTTTACTGGCTCGACGCTCACTCCACGAAAGCTCCTGGGACATCTCCCGGGACAGGTTAGAGTCCTTCTTAAAATACTCCCGGGTCGCCAAAGAGTCAGTGCCGTGAATGGATTCGTTCACATTTCGTTGACCGCGCGCTACGTAGCCTGACTCTTCAACTAACACCTCTAAGCAGGATTTATTATGAGTACAGCAAAGCTGGTCTCCATCCCCGATATGCCCGACATCGCCAACCGAGCGCTGTCCGAAGCCCAAGCCACCCTAGACTGGGTAGGTATGAGCAACGTCCATCAGCCGCTGAAAGTAAAAGACGGCGACCAAATGAAGGACGTCCACGCGAACATCCAAGTCTATGTAAACCTAGCCGATCCTTTGGCTAAGGGCATTCATATGTCTCGCCTTTACTTACTGCTGGACGAACACGCGGCCACACGACCGTTGACGGCTTCCGGGCTGAAAATGCTGTTAGGTTCCGTGCTTGAATCCCATCACGACCTCAGCACCAATGCCTTTGTGCAGTTTGAGTTTGACCACTTTGTGCGCCGACGGGCTTTGCTCAGCGATAACGTTGGCTGGGCCTCTTATCCCGTCATGGTCAAAGGTACCTTGATTAAGGGTGAAGTGGCGTTGGAGCTGTCGGTGGAAGTGCAGTATTCATCGACCTGCCCGTGCTCTGCAGCGCTTGCACGCCAGCTGATACAAGAGCAGTTCAAGAAAGATTTCGGTGCTGCTGGTGACGTGAGCATTAGCGATGTAAACGATTGGCTTGGTACTGAGGAAGGCATCTTAGCCACACCTCACAGTCAGCGTAGCACCGCCAAAATCTTGGTGCGGCTAGATACCAGTCAAGACGACTTGCCCATTACCCAACTCATCAATCATGTTGAGGATGCACTCAAGACCCCTGTTCAAAGCGCAGTAAAGCGAGAGGACGAGCAGGAGTTTGCCCGACTAAACGGTAAAAACTTGATGTTCATCGAAGACGCGGGCCGTCGCTTGAAGACCACGCTTAGCGACGACGAGCGGTGGCGTGACTTCTGGGTGCGAATAGAGCATCACGAAAGTTTGCACGCACACGATGCAGTAGGCGTTTTCACCAAGGGTGAAGAAGACGGTTATCTGCCAATCCCCTAGTCCGGGATTTTGGAGAGTGATTTGAAAAGAAAATCACGCAACGTAAAAAGGGCCGGTAAGGCCCTTTTTTTTGTGCTGACAATGAGCCCCATATGGAGCCAGCGCATCGAAAGTCTCAATGGCTGGCAGAAAGGACCCTGTGCTCGGGTCCCCGGCGCTAGTGCTTAGTCTGGGTTGGCAAGGATTCCAGATCCAGACCATCAGCCAGAGCGACAGCCCGCAGGGCGTCTTCGAAAATAGAACGGGCGTGAGCGGTCATATCAGCCAGTTGGCCGTGCAAGGCGCTCTGAGTCGGATCGTCTTCCACACACTGCATGCAGTATTTCTCGAATCCATTGATGTCGATTAACAGCTTAGCAATATGATTAGGGCATTCGCAGTTGAGGCTGGGCATCATATTAGCGATGTGAGACAGCTGCTCCGGATCAAAAGCACTAACACCTACTTGGTAGCTGGTGCTGTAGGCCTTGGGGGCTTCCACATTCAGGTAAGAGCGAATCTTTTCTGAGGTAGCCGGAGCCTTGATGGCCTGGATGCCATGGGAGCTTAGAAGCTGCTCAATTCGGCGTGGTGCAAAGGCGTAAATCACGACGATGCGCTGATAGTGTTTGCTTCGCAGAACCACCAGTTGGTCGACGACGGTGTCGGGCAGCGTATCGCTCTCAACCACCAAGGTGCCGTGCTTAGAGTTCTTTACGTGCTGAGGCTGGTCCAGCCACTTTTCCAGCGTCTGGGAGAAGCCGCTGAACGACGGGGTTAGCGATGGCTCTGCGCGCTCAAACAGCGTGGTCAAGTTCAGGCCCACCACGTCGGCACCGCCGTCATGGTTGGCTGCGCGACTTTGCTCGTGACGAACGGCCAGAATGTCTAGCTCGTCGTTGCTCAGTCGAGCCAACTCCGCCAACGAATGACCTTCGCCCATGAGACGTTTGACCAGCAGCAACCTTTGGACGTGCTCATTAGTATAAAAGCGGCGGCCAGACTCGCTGCGGTTAGGGGTGACAATTGAGTGCCGACTTTCCCACTTTCGAAGGGTATGCGTGGGAACTCCGGTCAGGTTGGCGACAGCGCCGATAGTCAGTCTTTCCATGAGATTTCACCTTGATCAGTCGATCCGTAAATGGTCGTTTGCTAAGCTGCAGGTATCCAAGCGTTGCACCAGCCCGGGCCGGCGACCAATTTTCCTGGAATTGCCGTGCAGGCACCGAGTCCGGCTGCGCCGGCGGTATACAGAGCGCAGTTACTGCAAAACTGCGTGGCGCCTGCCGCTCCCGCTCGCTTTGGGTACTTGGCGACGTCTACCGTAGCTGCATCTTTCTTGTAGCCGAGAGCCAAGGCGATAGGGTCCGTTTCCAAAAGTTCCGGCGGTCCCGCCGCGATGGTCGTGGTGGGAATTAGCGAGGCCGCCCATAAGGCGATACCGGCGTTTAAGAATTCACGTCTAGATTGCGTCACAGCTGATTGCTCCTTTGAGTTAACCTGTCCAATCAAAATCTACCTTGATCGGCCTGATGTCAACATTTATTTGGACAATTGCCGTGAATTTCAACGATCACGCGAAATTGACCATGTTTTGGTTAACTTAATGCTTGACGAAACATGATCCAGTGAAGGAAGGGTAAATGAATGTAATGATTCTTGGTGCGGCAGGTGATATTGGCAGGCACCTGTTGGAGCAGTATTTGGCACACCCTGAGGTCCAGTGCATCTACGCCACACACCACAGGGAAGTAAGCAGTATTTGTCCATCTGTGCATTGGTTAACCGTGGACATGGCGGATCCCAGTGCTATCGCCGAGTTGGCTGCGGCCATTGATCAACCGATTCACCGCTGGATTTGCTGTACTGGCTTGTTGGCAGGCTCTCACGGTCAGCCAGAGAAGACCTTTCGACGATTGGCCTCACAGAAACTCCAGCACGATTACGCGGTAAACGCTGTAGGACCGGTTACGCTATTTGCGCAAATGGCCAATCACCTTCGTTCCGATGAATTGCGCGCGGTTTTTTTGTCTGCCCAAGTGGGCAGCATAGAAGACAACCGGCTGGGCGGTTGGTACGGCTATCGAATGTCTAAGGCCGCCTTGAATATGGGTGTACGCTGTCTGGCCATTGAATGCAGCCGCTGGCGTAGCCAGCCCACCATTGTTGCGGTTCATCCCGGCACGACGGCATCGAATCTGTCCAAGCCGTTTACGAAAACCCGAACCGCTCCCGTGCAGAGCCCCAAGCAGTGCGCGACTCGGCTCTACCAACTGATAGAGACACTAGAACCCCAGCAGAACGGGCAGTTTCTAAAGCTCAGTGGTGAGATCCTGCCTTGGTAGCTTGGTGGTGGATTATTTAAGCGCTGATGAGTCGCAGATGGGTATCAGGATTTCGTTTTTGCGCAGAAACCAAGGCATAAACGGAGGATCGTACCTAGCCCAGCGGGGGGTGCCGCAGGCACTGAGGTTCAGGGCGTTTAAACCGCTTAACAACAACTGCTCGTGGGCTTGATAGTTTTGCTGGCTCCAACCGCCGCTGTATTTGATGGCAGCAACCACCAATTCGGGCTGGGCAGTAATTTGAACATCGTCGTCGGACGGTGCTGGTACGCTTTGTTGGTTGAATTCACTGGGCACGACAAAAGAGATAAACCACCGGCCGGGCTGAGATTGATCCGACGAGGCGGTGGCCTGCTGCAGTACCGGAGCGGTCATGGCAATTTTCTCTGACCCATTGTTCTCGCCGCTGATGTAGTCAAATAGCGGACGAAAACCTTGGCTGCCCGCCTTGCTGAATTTGCCCTCAATTTCCACGGTGGCGAGCAGATGTGGCTCATAGCGCCTAATTTCGATCTCACCCTCAGTTCGGAGCACATCGTAGGCGAGAGTTTCTAAGGCACTTGCTGTTGTGGAAAGGCAGCAAAGCAGCACTAAAGACGTAATGACCGCGTGTCGCATGGTATGAACTCCTGAAAAACATCTAACTTTCCAAAAGTTGGGTGAATGCAGGATGAAAAACTTGCAACAACCCCATTACGGCTTTGCGCTCATGCCAGAGTAACCCGCCTTGCGGGATGATAGCCCTGTGCTCGGTTAACGGCTCTGGCTGTGGTACTCGGGGTTGGGCACCATGGCTGTGCCGCTAGCCACCCGGTTGGTCATGTTGAAGAACGCGGCAACGCTGGTGATATCCCAGATATCTCGATCCGAGAAGCCTTGGTCCCGCAGCCCTTGGCGGTGGCTTTCCTCTACGGATGCGCTGGAACGAGTGAGCAAGGCGGCAAAGTCCAGCATGGCCCGCTGCCGATCATCCAGTTCGGCTGCTTTGTAGTTCATCACTAACTGTTCACCCAACAATGGATTTCCCGAAAGTTCTCGAACTGCTGCGCCGTGAGCGGTGAGGCAGTAAAAGCAGCTGTTGATAGACGAAACCACCACGGCAATCATTTCCCGCTCCAGTTTGCTCAAGCCGCTGTTGCCCAGCATGAGGTCGTTATAGAACGCGGTGAAGGTATTGAGTTTGTCGATATCAAAGGCATAGGCCTGAAGCACATTGGGTATCATCCCAAGTTTGTCCTGGCAGATATCGAAGTATTTCTGGGTGGCCTCTGGCAAGGGATCTGCCATGGGTAAATCTAGGGCGGTTGGGGTTTTCATACAATCTCCTCTCTAATGCACGAGCGATAAAACACAGCAGACGGTAAAGCAACTTGGACGCCGTTGCGAGATGTTGCTTAGGGTGCGCGTGAGTGCTTCATCCGACCCGCCGAGGCAGGCATGGGTGGACGGCTAGGTGTAGGCCATAAGCGATGCCACGTTGAAGCCGCCTTGCCGGATCGCGTCACTGCCACCTAGGTTCGGTAAATCGATAAGGGCCAGCACCAAGATATTCTGTCGAGCGACGCCGAAATGTTCACTGAGCAGCTCGGCACAGGCCACAGCGGTTCCCCCGGTGGCGATCAAGTCGTCTACGACGACGACGCGGTCTTGGTCGCTGAGCTGGGTGTTTTTCTGAATTTCTAAGGCAGTGCTGCCGTATTCCAAATCAAAGGCTTGAGAAAACGAGGCATTAGGTAGCTTGTCCGGTTTTCTGGCCAGCACCAAGGGCTGGCTCAAGCGGCTGGCGATGGCGCCAGCAAATATAAAGCCACGGCTCTCAATACCTATAACAGCGGTCGGAGAAAACCCGGCGCTCAGGGCAGTCATTTCGCCACAGGCGGTAGCGAAAGCTGACGGGGTTTCCAGCAGGCTAGTGATGTCGCGAAACTTGATGCCCGGGATAGGGTAATCGTCGACGCTTCGAATGAAAGGTTTAAGGTTGTGCGGATCGCTCATACTTCAAGTCCTGTAACTGCCTTTGGCCGAATGGAATGTAAACCGGAAGCCCTGGGCTGCGGCTTATGCCGAGATGGCGTTCAATCGCCGGAAGTAATAGTGGAACACTGCTGGCGGTATTAAGTAGGCCATAAAGTATTCCCCAAGCAAACGATCTAGAAGCGCCATGTCCAGATTTGTATTCACCGGGTACCAGAGAAGGATTTGAAAAACAAAGGTCGCGATGCCGCCAGCCCAGAGGAACGGAATTGTCCGTTTTGGCCTGAGTAGCGGTATCAGTCGGTAGGGCAATATCCACAGCAAGGCACCCGCCGCGGCTATTAGCAGTTGGTTTGCTATGTTGAACCATGGATAGGACCATAAAAACTCTGGGGTGATATCCCATACTGCGTCGGGTAATTCATAGAGGTTCGCAATGCCTGGAACCTCAACAATCCAGCATTCCATTAAGACAACGAAGGCAGCCATGTTCATCGTGAGAGTAAAGCGTGCAGAGGATGTGTCGAAATAGCGCGACATGATTCGGTTCCTTGGAGCGCTTATCACAGGTCTTGTTGGCTAATTTGCATCCCTAGCGCCGCAACAAAGCCTCACCGCGAAAGAAGTTCTCAACGCCGAAAGAGCTAATCGGATCCGCCGCTGCGGTGGGTGGGGGTACAGTGGGCGCCCAACGTCGTGATGGCAACTGGCGCGATGCGTCTGTAAGCGCTAAACGACCACTAATAGTTAACGAAAGCCAGCACCTTACCATTACACTTAGGGCGACGTTTCGAAACTCATTAAAGGGAGCGGTCTACGTGCGATGTCTTATGTTTGCATTGTTGTTGGGTACTGTTACAACCGGTTGGGGCGAAACGTACCACTGTACATTTCGCGTTGAGGAAGGAAGCTTTCAAGAACAGTTCTTGCTGACTCGAGAGGGTTCTGAATTCAATTACCAAATGACTCTGTTCGGCAAACAGCAAAATTCCTCTTGGAAGATCAATGCCGAAACACATCGGGAGATCCGCCTCTCCAACGAGGAAATGAGCCTTCTTTTGTTTGTCGACAAACAAACTGGCTCGTTCTTGGGTGTGGAGATAGCCCAGCCAGAAGCTCAATCGGCTCAGCCGGCCTACCAGGCATCTTTGGAGTTCGGCGAGTGCCGCATGTAGGCATCATAGAGTTTGCTAAACAGTCTTTATTAGAGTCGATCCGTGGCGGTTTAAGAATGACGATAGCAGCCTGGCCCTTAAGGCGCTTTTGATCTGGGTTTGTTTGGCCTTACCTACGTGGCTCCGCTGATGCAAGTGTGAATTACTGACGTTAGCCTCGATGAATTGACAATGAACAATCAGCGCAAAGCGCACGGGCTTGCTGTAGTGTCACCAGCTCATGGGCGTTGGCGGGTTAAAAACTGGTTGTACATACCAGTGTCAATGCTCTGCCGAACCACGGCAAAGGCTGGCTCGGTTTTTCTGAATGGTGCCCAGGAGAGGACTTGAACCTCCACGGGGTTTCCCCCACTAGCACCTGAAGCTAGCGTGTCTACCAATTTCACCACCTGGGCATACGCGGTCTGATAGGGTCGCGGACTTTACTGAACACACACACAAGGTGTCAAACTTGACGAAACCTCGCGGCGAAAAAAACTCGTCCCCAACTAAGCTCAAGGCACAAACCCTGCTGGGCATACTTTCCAAGCAAGAGCCTCAATCTTGGAAGTCTCTCACTGCGTCGCTGCAAGCGAACGCTCCTCACGAGATTAAAAAGCTACGGCAATTGCTTAAGGGCCTGATTCGTCAGGGCCTAGTTACCGAGCAAGATGGCCATTTGTATCGCTTGGCCCCGGATAATCCCGCGGCAGATGCTAATTCCACAGTGGGCGACAAATCGGCGGGCTCCGGTCAATCTCTTCGGGGCACCGTTCAAGGCTATGGGGGCAGGCTCAGTGTTGGCGGTTTGCCAATACAACGCGCTGGTAATCGTGATGCCATTGCCGTTAGGCAGGGCGATGAGGTCGTTTATCGGTTGATCGACGGCGCTACAGATCCCGGTAGCGAAGCCAGTGCCCAAGTAGAGTCCATCGCTCTGCGTTCTGACCAGCCCGGTGTTGGCATTGTTAATCTTCGGGGCCGGGTGCCCTGTGTCGATCCGCTAGCCAGAAGTTTTACCGGCAGGCTGCGTTTGTTGGAGGGGCCGGGCGAGGCTACCCACGGTGATGCGGTTCGGGTTCAGATTCTCGATCAAGACCGTGATGGCCTAGTTGGTCGGGTGCTGGCGGTGTTGCCTAATGCATCGGTGGTAGAGCAAGCCATCGACGCAACCCTCGAAAGCTTAGACATCCCTCGAGATTGGCCCGAGGCTGTGACCCGGGCGGCGGCGAAGCTGCCGAAAGCGGTTCAGCCCAAACAGCACGGTGATCGGGAAGATCTTACCGATCTGCCCTTGGTGACCATTGATGGCGCTACCGCTAAAGACTTCGACGATGCCGTCTTCGCCAAAAGCCTCGGTGGGCAGAAAGGCTGGCGTCTGGTGGTGGCTATTGCGGATGTTGCCAATTACGTAAAACCCAAGTCTGCCTTGGATTTGGAGGCGGCTGAGCGAACCACGTCGGTCTATTTACCCGGACACGTGGTGCCCATGTTGCCCGAGGCTATCTCCAACGAACTGTGTTCTTTAAAACCTGATGTTTATCGGCTTGCGCTGGTGTGTGATATGCAGGTCTCCAAAAAGGGTGTGGTGCGAGACTTTCGCTTCTGTGATGCGCTGATTCGCTCCCATGCCCGACTGACCTACGAGCAGGTTCAAGCCCATATTGACGACGGTGCTTCCCTGCCCTGTGATGAGGTCGACCGCGTTGCGGTGGCGGCCAGCATCTCAGACTTGGCCAAGGTCCACGCGGCATTCCGTCTTGCCAAAGACGCTCGAGGTGGCTTGGACTTTGATAGCCGAGAGGGTGTTATTGAGATTGAGCAGGGCCATGTCACCGGCGTTCACGAGGTGGCTCGGCTGCAAGCCCACCAGATCATTGAAGAAGCCATGATCAACGCCAATGTCTGCGCTGCAGCCTTTATCGAGAGCAATGACAGTCGCTCTCTTTACCGGTTGCACGAAGCCCCAGATGCGCTAAAGCTGGAAACCTTGCGTCAAGACTTGATGGCCATTGGGCTGCAGCTTCCAAACGGGGTGCCCAGTTCACAGACCTATCAAACCTTGTTGCGCGACATAGCGGAAAAAGAACGGGGTTGGTTGTATCAGCAGTTGGTGCTTCGCAGCATGAAGCAGGCCGTTTACGGACCCAACAATGCCGGACACTTCGGTTTGGGCCTCGAACGCTACATGCACTTCACCAGTCCCATCCGGCGCTATCCGGACTTACTCGTGCATCGAGCGATTAAGGCAATTTTGCAACAACGAACGAACCGTGCCGGCTGGGTGCCTTCCACCGAGCAGCTGGTTGACCTTGGCGAGCATTGCTCCAGCAACGAGCGCAGGGCTGAGTCTGCGGGCTGGACTGTTGAAGCGTGGCTCAAGTGCGATTTGGTCAAGAATCATCTAGGCGATGTGTTACCCGGTACCATTGCTGGCGTCACAGAATTCGGACTGTTTATCGATTTAGACGGTTTCTATGTGCAGGGGCTACTGCACATATCCGATCTGGGCGCCGATTACTTTCGTTATGACTCCCGTGGCCAGTGCCTCATTGGCGATCGCAGTGGCCGGCGTTTCACCCTGGGCGAAGCGTTGGAGGTTCGCATCGCCAATGTGGAACCTCCCCAGGGCAAAATTGAGCTGCAACTGCTGCCTGTGGGCGGTCGTAAAACCGGTAAGACTAAAAACAGTAAACACAAGGCGGGTAAATCCAAAACCGTAGAACCCAAAACCGTCAAACCTAACAAGGGTAAAGCCGGGGCCGATAGCGCCAGGGCTGAAAAAACCAGGGATGCTCAGGCTCGCGGAGATCTACAGTCTGGCGAGACGCGTGGCAAAGGCCGTCAGCAGGCCGTAAAGGAAAGCGCAAAACAAGCCCGTGGAGCGAAGACCTCGTCGAAAAAACAAAAGAGCGCAGGCGCAAAAGCATCAAGTAGCGCGACGACGAACAGTGTGTGGGAAAAAGCTAGCCAAGCCACCGAAAAGAAAAAGACCAAAAAACAGAAAAAACAGACAACCCCCAAGGCCGTAAAGCGCCGTAAGAGAAACGACAATGGATGAAATCATCGGCATTCAAGCCGTGCGCGCGGCCCTGCGGGAGACCCCGGCCCTAGCTCGAACCCTGTACCTGATGAAGGGGCGTAGAGACGCCCGATTTAACGAGCTAATCGGTATGGCCCGAGACGCCGGCGTTCGCTATCAAGTGGTGGAGGATGCCTGGTTTAAGCGCAAAGCCATTGAAGGGGCCCATCAGGGTGTTTTGCTGGAGTGCCACACCCGCGCCCTAGCCGATGAACGAGAACTGCACCAGCGCTGGCCTGAGTTGGGTCCGACCCCACTGGTCCTCGTCTTGGACAGTATTACCGATCCCCGCAACCTGGGCGCTTGCCTGCGTACCGCTAACGCCGCTGGCGTAGACGTCGTCATTTTACCCAAACGCAACAGCGCGCCCCTAAGCGCGGTGGCTCTGAAAACCGCCCAAGGCGGTGCGGAGGACTTATTCATTGTGCAGGTCACGAATTTGGCCCGAACTCTGTCTTGGTTAAGGGAACAAGGCGTTTGGCTGTTTGGGGCGGATGCCGAGGGTGACGATGTGTGGCAAGCGCTGGATAGTTCAACCGCTACAGCACTGGTTATGGGCAGCGAGGGTACCGGCCTGCGTCGTTTGACTCGCAGCCTGTGCGACAAACTGGTGAGCATTCCGATGTTGGGTAAAGTCGAAAGTCTGAACGTCAGCGTCGCCACTGGCGTGCTGCTTTACGAGGTTGTTCGTCAGCGTCGGTAAAATGCGGCGGGAATAGCGTGGCCAATCGGTTTTTCTACGTTCAGATGTGCCTTGCACCCATGTCCTTTGGCCCCTAGAATGCGCGTCCGCCAAAAAGGGCGGGCACAGACAGTAGTCTGATCACACATCCTTGCTCCACAGTTTGCGCCAGCACGCCGGGGGCTTTAACCATAAGGAAGCGCAATGCGACATTATGAAATTGTTTTCTTGGTGCATCCTGATCAAAGCGATCAGGTGCCTGGTATGATCGAACGTTATCAAGGCGTCATCGAGCGCGGTAACGGTGTCGTTCACCGAACCGAAGATTGGGGCCGTCGTCAGTTGGCGTATCCCATCGCCAAGATTCACAAAGCACACTACATTTTGATGAACGTCGAAGTGGGTCAAGAAGCTATCGACGAGCTAGAAAGTGCGTTTCGATTCAACGACGCTGTGATCCGTAATTTGATCATTCGTCGTGACGCGGCAGAAACCGGCAACTCTAAGTTGTACGAAGAGGAGCTGCGCGAGCAAGAAAAAGACCGCGAGCGAGATCGTCGTCGACAAGAAGAAACCGCATCACGGTCAGCTGCCTCCGAGGAAAAGAGGGAGCCAAAGAGTGAAGCGCCTGCCGAGGCAGCTGAACCAGCAGAGGAGAATGCAGAATGAGAGGCGGTAGAAGACCACAGGTCCAATTCAAAGATTTAGAAGTTGATTACAAGGACCTAGATTCCTTGCGTCAATTTGTTGGCGAAACCGGGAAGATCGTGCCCAGCCGAATTACCGGCGCTTCTGCGCGTTTTCAGCGCAACCTTGCAAAGCAAGTGAAGCGCGCGCGCTACTTGGCATTGATCCCTTACACCGATCAACACAAATAGCAGGCTGAGGAACGACCATGAATGTGATTTTATTGGAGCGTTTGAATAACCTTGGCGACTTAGGTGACGAAGTCTCCGTCAAGCCAGGGTTTGCGCGAAACTACCTGATTCCTCAGCAAAAAGCGGTGCAGGCAAATGCTGCCAACCGTGAAGTGTTTGAGGGACGCAGAGCAGAGCTAGAAGCGGCTGCGAATGAACTGCTGACGGCGGCTCAGGCTCGGGCCGAGAAGCTGCAAGACCAAATCGTGACCATCATGATGAAGTCTGGTGAAGAAGGCCGGCTGTATGGCTCTGTTGGCACCCAAAATATTGCCGATGCCTTGGTAGCGGATAGCTTCGAGGTGGAGCGCAGTGAAGTGCGTATGCCCGAAGGCGCTATTCGCGCTCTGGGCGAATACGATATCGCCCTGCAGTTGCATTCGGATGTCACGGTGAGCATTAAAGTTGCCGTTATCGAAGAGTAGCATCGTCTGAGGGAGGCTGGCGTGTCCGGCCCGGAAAAAAGCGGGATTTATCCCGCTTTTTTGTGCCCGTTTGTCTGTCTGGGTTAAAGCGATCAGACCGCAGCACCCGGTTTGAGACAATGTGGCCAAGGGATTGCTTCGAACTATTGCAAATCTCATGGGATAGGAGGAATCTTTCAAGGCTCAAGCTCCACGCCCCGATCCCAAGTCCGAGGCCAAACGCGAAACCAAATTTCAGTCCTAAAGTACCCGACACATGTCCGACTACGCGCCCGATACAAACCCAGTTACCGCCTTAAAAGTGCCGCCTCACTCTATGGAGGCAGAGCAGTCGGTGCTGGGTGGCCTGATGCTGGACGATCAGTCGTGGTTTGATCTGATCGAAGTCGTGGCAGCGACAGATTTTTATCGCACCCAGCACCAAATTATTTTTGACGCCATGAACGAATTGGCAGCAGATGATGCGCCCTTAGATGCGGTCACGGTTTCTGAGCGCCTGTCCTCCAAGGGATTGCTGGAAAAAGCCGGCGGCATTAGCTATTTAGCCGAGCTTGCCGAATCCACTCCGGGCGCCAGCAATGTCTTGGCCTATGGAAAAATCGTGCGAGAGCGTTCCGTGCTGCGGCAGCTCATTGGCGCCGCCAATCAAATCGCCGATTCGGCATTTACGCCAGACGGGCGAGACACGAACACCCTGTTGGAGCTGGCAGAGCAATCGGTGTTTCAAATTGCCGAGAACCGTCTAAAGGACAGCGGCCCAGAAAAAGTAGCCCCGTTGCTGATTAAGGCCGTGGAAAAAGTCGAGTTTTTGCACGGCTCCAAGGGGGCGCTAACGGGTCAGGCGTCGGGCTTTACGGATTTAGATCGAATGACCACAGGCTGGCAGGCCTCAGATCTGGTCATTGTGGCGGCGCGTCCTTCCATGGGTAAAACCGCCTTCGCCGTGAACATGGTGGAGCATGCGGTGATGACCGGCGGCTCGGTGCTGGTGTTCAGCATGGAGATGCCGTCGGAACAGATTGTCATGCGTATGCTGTCCAGCCTAGGGCGTATCGACCAAACGCGTCTGCGAACCGGTGACCTAAAAGACGAAGATTGGGACCGATTTGCCAGCGCGGTGAGTCAGTTGAAGGACAAGCGCCTGTACATTGACGATACAGCGGCCCTAACCCCCAGTGAGGTGCGTTCCCGAGCTAGGCGCGTGGCGCGTGAAACCGGCGGTCTGGATTTGATCATGGTGGACTATCTGCAGTTGATGAGAACCGCCAAGGAAAGCGAGAACCGCGCCACAGAGATTTCCGAGATTTCTCGGTCGCTCAAGGCTCTTGCCAAAGAAATGAAGTGTCCGGTTGTCGCGCTGTCTCAGCTCAACCGACAGCTGGAGTCCCGGCCAGATAAGCGACCGATGAACAGTGACTTGCGTGAATCTGGCGCTATCGAGCAGGACGCGGACGTGATTTTGTTCATCTACCGCGACGAGGTTTATAACGAAAACACAGAAGATCTGGGCATCGCTGAAATCATCATTGGCAAACAGCGTAATGGCCCCATTGGTAAGGTGCGCCTGAAGTTCACTGGCAACCTCACCAAATTCGAAGATCTTGCCCACGAGATGTACAACGATTTTGTGCATTAAGCCTCTGGCCACCTAGCGTTTATGGCGAAATCAAAAACCAAAACCGCCTATGTTTGTGACGACTGCGGTGCTGAACACAGCAAATGGCAGGGTCAATGCGGCACCTGCAGTGCGTGGAATACCCTAAGCCGAGTGAATGTGACTCCAGTGGCATCAGCCGCCCTTGGTTATGCCGGCGTAACTGCTGAAGTAAAAAAACTCGGTGACATCGAAGCGGTGGAGGCCCAGCGTATTCGCTCTGGATTTACCGAGCTTGATCGTGTGTTGGGTGGCGGCTTTGTGCCGGGTTCCGTGGTGCTGATTGGCGGTGATCCCGGTGCTGGTAAAAGCACTTTGTTACTGCAGGCCTCCACGGCGCTGGCTGCAAATCAGGGTGTGCTCTATGTCACCGGTGAGGAATCCTTGCAGCAGTTGGCCCTGCGCGCCCAACGCTTGCAGCTGCCCATGGACGGGCTCAGCGTCGCCGCGGAGACCCGTGCTGAGGTCATCGCCAAGCTCGTTGAAACCCAACGTCCGAAAATCGTAATACTGGACTCCATACAGGTCATGCAGATGGAGTCCGTGGATTCTACCCCTGGTTCCGTTACCCAAGTCCGCGAAACCGCCTCGTTTTTTACCCGGCTCGCCAAGCAGCAGGACATCGTCATCGTTCTGGTAGGGCATATCACCAAGGAAGGCAGTATCGCCGGGCCCAAGGTGCTGGAGCATATGATCGACTGCTTCATGATGCTGGATAGCCCAGCAGGCAGCCGCTATCGCACCCTTCGCGGTCACAAAAATCGTTTTGGCGCGGTGAATGAATTGGGCATCTTTGCCATGACTGACTTGGGTATGAAAGAGGTGGCTAATCCTTCGGCCATTTTCTTGCAGCGAGGCGACGTAGATTCGCCGGGCAGTATAGCCACGGTAACTTGGGAGGGCACACGCCCGTTGCTGGTGGAGCTGCAGGCATTGGTTGATGATGCTGCTGGCGGCCACCCCAAGCGCGTGGCCGTAGGATTGGATCAGCAGCGTCTGGCCATGCACCTAGCAGTACTGCATCGGCACTGTGGAATCGCGCTCAGTGATCAGGACGTATTTGCCAACGTGGTAGGCGGTGTGCGAATTACCGAAACCGGTGCCGATTTGGCTTTGCTGTTGGCGGTCTTGGGATCCTTCCGGGATCGAGTGTTGCCCCGAGAGCTTATTGTCTTTGGCGAGCTTGGGCTCACTGGCGAACTGCGCCCGGTGGCTAATGGTCAGGAGCGACTGCGGGAAGCCGCCAAGCATGGCTTCAAGGCCGCCATCGTGCCCTTTGCCAATCGGCCAAAAGAACCCGTTGGCAGCATGACGGTTCATGGCGTTAAAACCCTGCCCGCGGCCCTAGAGGTGCTGCAATCTCTCTAGGCTAGTATCTAGTTAGACCAGACCAGACCAGACCAGACCAGACCAGCCGGTCCCGGTCAGATTCTGCTGGTTATTGGCCGAACCCTGCAGCTACCGGTGGATGGGTTTGTACTGAACTCGGGTCGGCTGGGCATCTCCCAACCGCTTCTTTCGGTCCGCTTCATATTCCGTGTAGTTACCCTCGAAGAAGGTCACATCGCTATCGCCAGTAAAGGCGATAATGTGCGTTGCAATACGGTCTAAGAACCAGCGGTCGTGAGAAATGACTAGGGCAGTACCCGCATAACTCAACAGCGCTTCTTCCAAGGCGCGCAGGGTCTCCACATCCAGATCGTTGGTGGGTTCGTCCAGTAACAGCACGTTGGCTCCCCGGCGCAACAGCTTGGCCAGATGCACGCGATTGCGCTCACCCCCTGACAGGTTGCCAACAAATTTTTGCTGGTCTGTGCCTTTAAAGTTGAAGCGCCCGCAATATTGGCGACTCGCGATTTCGTGCTTACCGATGCGCATGATGTCCAGACCCTCAGACACTTCTTCCCAAACGGTTTTGTCGTCAGCCAACTGGTCTCGGCTTTGATCCACATAGGCAAGGTCGACGGTTGAGCCTTTATCGATGGTGCCGCTGTCCGGAGTTTCCTGGCCTGTCAGCATTTTGAAGAAAGTGGACTTACCCGCGCCGTTACCGCCGATGATGCCAACAATGGCACCGCGCGGGATGATGGCGCTGAAGTTATCAATCAGCAGGCGGTCACCAAAACCCTTGCTGAGATTGTTGATCTCAATCACTTTCTCACCAAGGCGCTCGCCGGTGGGAATAAACAGCTCAGTAGTCTCACGGCGTACTTCGCTTTCTTCGGCGACCAGCTCGTCAAAACGCGCCATGCGCGATTTGCTTTTGGCTTGGCGGGCCTTGGGATTTGAGCGCACCCATTCCAGCTCAGATTTGATCGTTCGCTGGCGCGCCTCATCCGTGGACGCCTCCTGTTCCAAGCGTTTTTCCTTGGCTTCCAGCCATGTGGAGTAGTTGCCTTCGTAGGGCAGGCCGCGTCCTCGGTCCAGCTCCAAAATCCAGCTGGCGACATTGTCTAGAAAGTAACGGTCGTGGGTCACCGCCACCACGGTGCCTGGATATTCGTCTAGAAACCGCTCAAGCCAAGATACGCTTTCAGCGTCCAGGTGGTTGGTTGGCTCATCCAGCAGCAGCATGTCTGGCTTCGACAGCAGCAGCGAACACAGAGCCACCCGCCGTCGCTCTCCGCCGGACAGGCTGACCACTGGCGTTTCCCAAGCGGGAAGGCGCAAAGCATCTGCGGCAATATCCAAGGTGCGGTCTATTTCCCAGCCATCCACAGCATCGATTTGGGTGGCCAAATCGCCTTGGCGTTCCAGAAGCTTGGTCATCTCGTCGTCGTCCATGGGTTCGGCGAAACGCTCTGATATGTCGTTGTATTCTTTCAATACGGACATGATTTCCGCGACGCCAAGCTCCACGTTGCCGCGCACATCCAGATCATCGTCCAAAGCCGGTTCTTGAGGCAGGTAACCTACGCGAATGTCTTTTTGCGCTCGGGCTTCGCCATCAATGTCCGTGTCTTGGCCGGCCATAATGCGCAACAGGCTGGATTTACCGGAACCGTTCAGGCCCAGGACGCCGATTTTAGCGCCGGGGAAAAACGACAAATTGATGTTTTGCAGGATGGTTCGCTGGGGGGGAACTACCTTGGTGACCCCCTGCATGGTGTAGACGTACTGGGCCATGAATGCTCCTAGCAAATAAAAGCGAGCAGTATACGGTCCTGTGGCAATGGCGCCAGTTTTCTACGCAAACAAATCACGATCCGCGCAAGGGGCCGCAGATGCGGCATGGCATCTGGGGAAAAACATTCAGCCAGTGAGTCGTTAAGGTTCGATAGGTATAGATTGTGTTTGCAAGGCGTTTTGTCCGCGCTCGGGCCATGATTGAGGAAATACAATGATCTAGGGACACGCAGGATTTTTCGCCATAAGATAATGTCGGTAAACCGAGGCAGATCCCTAATCGCAAGTCGTTACAGTGCAAGCCTGACTTTTGCGAATGGGCGGCAATTCCTAAGAAACCTGCAAAATCAGCGGCTCAGCAGGAAACGCCCTGAGTCTTGAGGTCGGTTATCAGTTTGGTCAAACCCATTTGTTGCCGACGCGCCCGACAGTAATCGTGAGGTGAACCTACGTGATATCAGACAGTACTAACCGTTTCTCCCGCAGACTAATCTCCTTTGCCCAATCCATGCCGCGCAACTGGTTTGGCCAGCAGCTAGCGCAACTTGCGCGCAAGTTAGTTCTGGGCATTGCAGATTTGCCGATCCGCTGCCAGGTCGATGGCCTCAACTTCGAGTTCCACATAAGCGACAACAACTCAGAGAAAAAATACGGCTTCATGCCTTGGCGTTTCGACCTGGTAGAAAGAAATATGCTGGTAAAGGCAATGCCCAAGGACGCCGTGTTTGTGGACATAGGCGCCAATGTGGGCATCTACACCTTGTATGTAGCCAGTCACTTAGGCGCGGGTGGACGGGTAATTTCCTTCGAGCCTAACCCCAGTGCGTATCAGCGTTTATCCACCAATGTTGCGCTGAACGAGGCGGCGCTGTCCGCTGATATCTCGCTGCTTCAACTGGGCGTTTCGGACAAAGACGAAATCGTTGAGCTTTATTTGGATGATGGGAATCTGGGCAGTAGTTCACTGGTGATGGAGTCCGGCAACCAGACTAGGATTGAGTGCAAGCCGCTGCTGAGTGTCTTGCAATCACAGGGCGTTGAACAAATTCACGGACTGAAAATCGATATAGAAGGCGCAGAGGACATGGCGCTGACCCCGTTTTTGCAACAAGCCCCTACAAGCTTGCTGCCGCGCTGGATCGTTATTGAGAACTCAGACCACCTGTGGAAAACCGATTTAACCACCCTCATCTTAGCGTCGGGCTTCTGCCTGCGTCACAAAAGCCGTATGAACAGTGTGTATGAGTACGCCCAAGATTAGGGCAAGTCTTACCTATTGATCACTGCCGAAGGGATTGAGTGCCTCGCTTTTATCTGGACTTCGCAAAACGCTCTGCCGAGCACTTTGAGCCCTGTATGCGCAGGGTGTTGGGCCCCGCGGACCCACTGTTGCCGCCGCCAGTTGGCTTGAGTCCGGCTGCCCGAGGGAAAGCGCGCCATAGGCAGACAGGTCATAGGCAGGGCCAAGATCTGACGCAGCCTTGATGAGCAGCTTTTTAGTTTAAGTCGCACTTCTTTCAGGCCCTCTTATCGCCCACTTGGTTTACAATACGCGACTTGTCCAATTCTACTTTCCGAGAGTAAAAGCCCATGTTTGCAGGAAACGAATCCATCGCCGAATTTGATGCCGAGTTAGCTGCTGTGATTGACGACGAGGCCCGTCGTCAGGAAGAGCACATTGAGCTGATCGCGTCTGAAAACTACGCCAGCCCGCGTTCCATGGAAGCCCAAGGCAGCGTCCTGACGAACAAGTACGCGGAAGGCTATCCAGGCAAGCGTTACTACGGTGGCTGCGAGTACGTGGACAAGGCAGAGGTGCTGGCGATTGATCGGGTCAAAGCCCTATTTGGTGCAGATTACGCCAACGTCCAGCCCCACTCTGGCTCCCAGGCAAATGCGGCGGTTTATTTAGCCTTGTTAGAAGGCGGCGACACAGTTCTGGGCATGAGCTTGGCAGATGGTGGACACCTGACCCACGGCGCGTCAGTGAACTTTTCAGGCAAGCTCTACAATCCGGTGCAGTATGGTATCAATGTAGAAACTGGCGAAGTGGACTATGACGACGTGGCCCGACTGGCCCAAGAGCACAAACCTAAAATGATCGTCGCCGGCTTCTCGGCTTATTCTCGGCGCCTAGACTGGCAAAAGTTCCGTGAAATCGCGGACTCGGTTGGTGCTTATCTGCTGGTAGATATGGCTCATGTTGCGGGCTTGGTCGCTGCTGGTGAGTACCCGAACCCTGTGCCCTACGCCGACGTGGTGACCTCGACGACCCACAAGACCCTGTGCGGCCCGCGTGGAGGCATCATCTTGGCCCGGTCTAATCCGGATATCGAAAAGAAACTGAACTCTGCGCTCTTCCCCGGCAGCCAAGGCGGACCGTTGATGCACGTGATTGCGGCCAAGGCCGTGGCCTTTAAAGAAGCCATGACCCCAGAATTCAAAGAGTACCAAGCTCAAACCCTGGCCAACGCCCGAGCCTTGGCAAAAGGGTTGATCGATCGTGGTTATTCCATCGTTTCAGGCGGGACCGACAACCATTTGTTCTTGTTGGACTTGGTCGATAAGGACATTACCGGTAAGGCTGCGGACGCGGCCTTGGGTGCGGCCAACATAACCGTAAACAAAAATGCCGTGCCCAATGACCCGCGCTCGCCCTTTGTCACCAGTGGTATTCGTATCGGCTCGCCTGCGGTTACCCGCCGTGGGTTCAAAGAAGCAGAATGTGTTCAGTTGGCCGGATGGATCGCGGATATTCTGGATGACATTGACAATGAGTCAACGAATAAAGCCGTGCAGGCCAAGGTCGTTGAACTGTGCGGGCGGTTTCCGGTCTATCCTCAAAACGCCTGAGGCTCACTGACTGAGAAGGTCGCTGGCAGCTCGTCGGCGACCTTAGCGATATTGCCCACCAAGACGCGGGATCTACGTCATTATTGCGAAGAGATTGCCCACCCCATCAGTGCGCCGAGGCGAAGGGCATTTCTCTCACCACTCCAAGGTTCAATCCAACAGTGAACCTGCTTTTCCAAATCTTCTCGCAAACACCGATCAAAGTAAGACCTAGTTCGCACTTTAGGAATGCAGCCCTCGATGGACCTATTGTTTCGTTGAAGCAGCGTATTTTTTGGTGCGAGCATGCGCCGTCCTCGCAGGAAATTACTGGCGAGGCGACTCGCTAAGTCCAACGGACCACCGATACCTATATGAACTCCGGGATCACTTCTGGCTCTGGGAGCGTGCTTGGCGAACCAGAAGGCAAACATTATTGAGGACTTTGGGATGAGTGAATTGCGCTCTGCGGCTTATTGGGTAGGCCATTTGTTAACAACTGTTGCCACCATTATTGGTATCTACCTCGCCGCAATAGTCGGTTTTGATGTGGCGTTGAAATTGGACATACTCGACTCCGATCAAGGCACCTACTACGTTGCAGAATCAATGTACCAAGAGCTCGACTTTAATGTGAAAAACATGGAGTCCTACATTGAGAACATCGAAGGAAAACAATACGTGTTCAAAGAACACATCGCTGGTATTCGGTTGAATAGTTATGTTTTTGATGCGGCTAAGTTTTCTCAATACACGTTTGAAATAGAGCCAACACTTCTCAGCGAAGTGTCGAATTTTTACTTCACTGTCGGCAATGCGCTTGATACCTACTATGACGGTGGTCAGCAATCGCCTCAAAGCCTAATGACCATTGTCAAAAAGGAAGTCGAACGTATTAAGCAGCAGGATACCCTCGCCCGCTTGGCCCTATTCAATAAAGCCGTTGCGCAGTCAGTGGAAGAACAAGGCGTGAGTTTGTAGAAGTCGGGGTTAAGCGTGTGGGCCTATGATTTGGCGCTTTTGGGGAAGTGAACTCACGCGCCGAGCTTGGGATGCTGGATGAGGAGAGCTGCGAGTCCCGCTACACGCCGGCTGTGTCTTGCGCCCCTCGTCGTTCCAGCGCCGATCCGACCTCCTGTATTCGCGTGTCCCGCCGAGACTGGCTTTTGGTGGGAGATACCACTTGCACAATAAGCAATCTTATATGCTCGTGCTTTGGGCATCCCGGTCGAGGCAAGACGAAGCGTCGTGACGAAAGTCAGCCAACTATTTAAGGGTTTTCCAGTGTATTCTATGCGCGCCTGAATCTAGGGGTTGAGAGAGTGGCTGCCTGCAGGCTGGCGCGACTCAGCCAAGGAGCTCATCACATGCACTGTCCCTTTTGTAGCGACCTAGATACTAAGGTCATCGACTCTCGCTTGGTTGCCGAGGGGGACTCGGTGCGTCGTCGTCGTGAGTGCCTGAGCTGTGGCGAGCGATTTACCACCTTCGAGACTGCAGAACTGGTCATGCCCCATTTGATTAAGCGCGATGGCCGGCGCGAGCCCTTCGATGAAAAAAAGTTACGTTATGGTTTGTCCAAGGCCCTCGAGAAGCGACCGGTGAGCGTGGATCAAATTGAAACCTCGGTGAATCATATTAAGAGCAAGCTGCGTTCAACCGGTGAGCGTGAGCTGCCGGCGCTCACGGTTGGCGAGGCCGTGATGGCGGAACTGCAAGCTCTGGATCCCGTAGCCTACGTGCGCTTCGCTTCGGTTTACCGCGACTTTCAAGACATCAGCGAGTTTGCAGAAGAAATTAACAAGCTGGCCGGTAGCAATACCGCCGCCAGTGACTCAGCGTGATGTCGTCCGTGTATTTATCCGACACCCTCTTTGTAAGAGCGGCCTTGGAGCTTGCTGCCCATGGTCGCAATACCTGTGCACCCAATCCTCCGGTAGGCTGCATAATCGTTCGCCAAGGTGAGGTTATCGGCCGTGGATACCATAAGAAGGCCGGCGAAGCCCATGCGGAAGTAAACGCAATCGCCGATGCCGGCGGAGACGTGGCCGGGGCCACTGTCTATGTCTCTTTGGAACCGTGCGCTTTCGTGGGCCGAACTCCAGCCTGTGCTCAGACCTTGATTGACGCAGGTGTCGCCCGGGTTGTGGTCGGGGCTGGTGATCCGCATCCACAAGTTGCGGGAAAGGGCGCCGACATGCTGCGAGAGGCTGGCATCGAGGTTGTGATGTTAGAACTGGCCGAGGCGCAGTCGATGATTGCCGGTTTTGTTTCGCGAATCATGCGTAAGCGACCTCGGGTGGTTTTGAAATCTGCCAGCAGCCTAGACGGTGCCGTGGCCCTCGCTAGCGGTCAGAGCCAATGGATTACCGGTCCCCAAGCCAGAGGGCAGGTACAGGCGCTGCGGGCCGGCTGCGATGCGGTGATCACCGGCGCGGGAACGGTAATCGCCGACAATCCCCAGCTCAATGTCCGCGATCCTCAGTTGCTCATGACTGGTGTGCAGCAGCCCTTACGGGTGGTGCTGGATCCCAAACTTCGGGTGCCCGGCAGCAGTCAGATTTTGTCGCCGGGAACCTTGGTGGTTCATGCCAAAGGGTCCGACGCCCGTTATGCGGATATCCCCGCCGGGCAAGTGGAATACCTAGCGTTTGAGGAAGACCCCATCGACTTGCCCTTACTGCTTCAAGCATTGGCCGAGCGAGGTTGCAACAATGTGTTGGTTGAAGCAGGGCCAGCAGTGCTTGGCAGTTTTTTGAGCCCCAACAAGGTACCCCTCTGGGATGAGTGGGTTTGCTTTATCGCTCCGAAGGTTTTGGGTAGCGCTAGCCAAACCTTGGCCGCATTTACTTTAGGGGATCTTGCTCAGGCTCATGCTGCTAACATCGTCGAGCGCGCTATGGTGGGTGAGGATTTATGTCTTCGGTTGGTGCCTCAGTAGCACCGCTTAAGGCGATAGAGCAAACATGAGGCACTCGCGCCTTAAAAACCTACGAGAATTACAACGGCCGTTTGAGGCTTTTTCTTAATCACGGAAAACACATGTCAGAAGAAACTGCCGGAACCAAAAACAAAACCAACATGTGGGCGCGACGGAAGGCGCGTCGAGCGTTGGCTCAGGCCGCCTATCAGTGGCAGGTGAACAAAACCGCAGTACTGCAGCTGCGACGGGAGTTTGGTGAAAAGGCGCTGGACAAAGCCGATGCCGAGTTTTTTGCAGACATCCTCACGCTGATGGTTCGCCACGTGGAGGAGGTCGACGCCCAGTTGGCGCCGCTGCTGGACCGATCAGGGGAGCAGCTGGATGTGGTGGAGCGTGGCATTTTGCGGCTGGCGGCCACGGAACTGAATCATCGAATCGATGTTCCTTACTCGGTGGTCATCAACGAGTACGTAGAGCTGACCAAAACCTTTGGTGCCCAAGATGCCTATAAATATGTGAATGGGGTGCTGGATCGGCTGGCCCAATCCGTACGCAGCATCGAAGTCGCCGCCAACCAAGGGCGCTGATTTCGGTGAACGGCGAGTTTGGATTGATCGATGCCATTGTCGCTGGATTGGGTGATCGCAGCGCCGGCGATTGGATTACCGTTGGCCCAGGCGACGATGCCGCGCTTATTCAATCCACCCCAGGTATGCATCAGGTTGCGTCCATAGACAGCTTGCTCGCGGACGTCCACTTTCCCTTGTCCGCGCCACCCCAGCTCATTGGATACCGGGCACTGATGGTGGCTTTTTCCGATTTAGCGGCCATGGCTGCAACACCAAGATACTGTTTGGTTTCGCTTTCCATGGACGAGGTTCAGCTGGCCTTGGGCAGCCACTGGGTGACGGCCTTGGCCCAAGGGATGGCAGAGGCTGCTTCGGTATTGGGTGTCTATGTGTGCGGCGGTAATTTGAGCCGCGGCCCGCTAAATATCGGGGTCAGCGTGCACGGTGAAGTCGATTGGCAACAGGTCTTGTTGCGCTCTGGTGGCGCTGCTGATCAGGGACTGTACGTAACCGGTGCGCTGGGTGGGGCAGCAGCCTGTGTGCGAACTGGCAACATGGTGCCCGTGGATCCATCGGCGTTGTCGCCGCTGCAGCAGGCCTATTACCGGCCATTGGCCCGCTGTGATTTAGCGTCGGATCTAGGTTCGGTGGCTGCGGGCCTAGATATTTCCGATGGCCTTACTCAAGACCTAGGGCACTTGTGTCGCGCCAGCGGTTGTGGCGCTGCCTTAGACAGTGGGGCGATACCCCTAGCGGCAGGGGCGGCTTTAGACGATGCTTTGTTTGGGGGTGACGATTACCAACTGCTGTTGGCAAGTGAGCTTCCGGTACCCAATGCCCATCGTATTGGGACTTTGACCCATGGTGCTGATATAACCTTAGACGGTAAGCCGCTGGCGGCAGAGGGTTTTGACCACTTTCGTCGCGAGGGTTGATCCGTCAGATTCGCTGGAAAAGACAAAAAGACGGCAAACAGGAACCGACAAAGCATATGAGTGAGTTCGCAATCAGCCATGCAGCCTGTAGAGGGTTACATGCTGGCACCTAACCTTATCTTGCGACCGACGGTTCTTTGGCTGACTGCTGGGGGTTTAGGGTTTTTGCGGCCGGCCCCGGGTACTTGGGGTTCTGCCGGGGCGGTGGTGTTTTGGTGGTTCTTCTTGAGTCCGCTCAGCTGGGTGGTACAGCTTGGCATTGTGATGGCTTACTTTGTCGTCAGTTGGTGGTTGTGCAACCGGCTAATCAACCAGCTTGGGATCGAAGACGAACCCCAAATTGTTGCCGACGAGGTTGCGGGCATGTGGCTAGCCTTAGTCTGGGTGCCGCCCACCGTGGGCTGGGTTCTCGCCGCTTTCGTATTGTTTCGCCTGGCAGACATCACGAAACCCGGCCCCATTGGTATGCTGGATCGACGCTTGCACAGCGGGTTGGGCATCATGGCCGATGATCTGCTGGCGGGAGCGCTGTGTGCCGGGTTGTTGGCGCTGGTGGCGGCCGGGTTGCCACTGCTGGTCTGATCAGTAGGTTCGTCTTACCGCACGGTAGGCCAAGGTTGTAAGAAGCTCCGTGGCCAAATCCGCTTGTTTGAGCAGCGCCAATGACTCTTCCAGTAATTCGTTAGCCCGCTGTTTGGCACCGTCTAGGCCCATGAGTTTCGGGAAGGTGTTTTTGTCCAGCGCTTCATCAGAACCCGCAGGCTTGCCTAGGGTCTCAGAGCTTTCGGTCACGTCCAAAATGTCATCCACCACCTGAAAAGCCAACCCGATGCGATGACCAAAGGTGCTGAGTAGGGCTAGGCGCGGGTCCTCTGGCTGGACCTCGGCGCAGTAGGCTCCCACCACCAAGGAGGACTGAATCAGCGCTCCGGTCTTTGCTGCATGCAGTGCTTCAAGCTCCGTTAGCGTCAGTTCCTGTCCCTCTGCTGCAATATCTAAGCATTGACCGCCAGCCATGCCGGGCCAGCCGGCGGCTTTTGATAGCAGGCCAATGCATCGAAGCTTGGCGGCGTCGCTGATGGCGGGGGCTTCGGCCAAGGACTGAAATGCCAACGAATGCAGGCTATCACCGGCCAAAATCGCGTTGGCTTCGCCAAAGGCAATGTGTGTGGCGGCCTGGCCATGACGCAGGTTGTCGTCATCCATGGCCGGCAAATCGTCGTGAATCAACGAATAGGCATGGATGAATTCAAAGCCGCAAGCTGCAGGCAGAGCCGGTTGATAGTCGCCGCCGAAGGCATGACAGGCGGCGCATGTCATTAGCGGTCGTAAGCGCTTACCACCGCCTAAGACCGCGTACCGCATAGCATCGACCATGGGTTGGGCGATGTCTGATTGGCGTGGTAGCAGGGTGTCGAGGGTTTGCGCTATGGATGCGTTAATCGTTGCAAAGGGATCGCTCATGCATCCTCTTGGGTCAACTCTTCTAGGGTATTGGCCGCGGTCAGAGTCTTTACTTTCAGCTCAGCCTGGCTCAGGGCGTGTTGGCATTGACGGGTCAGCTTGATGCCTCGCTCAAAGGCTTGGAGCGAATCGTCGAGGCTTAAATCCCCTTCTTCCATCTGAGAGACCAACTGTTCCAGTTCAGCCATAGCCTTCTCGAAATTGACCGGCTCGGCATCTTCGGTTTGGGTCGCGGCGGGGGACTTTTCTTGTTTACTCATGGGAGCAAAGTAGCAGGGCTACG
>JAQWIX010000077.1 GCA_029248675.1 Pseudomonadales bacterium
CTCTAAGATGACCCGGAGCTGCCTCAGGATACCGCTGTCTTGGTCAACGACTTCGGCGACATCAACATTGATGAGTCGTTAATAAGCAGTCAGTCCCAAGACGGCACGGTACTCGGTCTGAGTAATGGGTGTATTTGCTGCAGCATCAGCGACGACTTAAGCAAGGCTTTGGATCAATTGGCAAAACTACCAATCAGCCAGGTCATCTTAGAGACCAGTGGTGTCGCTGAACCTGCCCGGGTCTGGCAACACTGTCACTATCCCGGGTTTCGCCCCAAGGCTTCCGTGGTTCTGGTGGACGCTGGCCACACGGCCCTGCGCCTTCGAGACAAGTTCGTAGGATCACTGGTCAAGGCCCAGCTCGACCAAGCTCACCTGTTGGTCCTAAGCAAAACGGATGTTCATCCAGATTTTAGGCTTGACCGACTTCAGCCGATGATTGAGAGCAACGACCCGAACCTTCTCGCCACTATTTTTGGATGGCAGCAACCAACCGCACCAGAGCGCAGCATCGAATCAAGAGCTTCATTTGGCGCCCACACTTGGCATCAGACCCAGACTGTACCGCTAGCCACATTGCAGAATTTTCTGCACAGCCTTAATGACCGGGTACATCGAGTGAAGGGTTGGGTCGCCACTGACCGCGGCCTGCACCAAGTGAGCGGCGTTGGCAGCACCTTCGCCCTTGATGCCATCACGGATTTACCCAAGCCACCGGCATTAGGCTTGGTGTTTATCTATTGCTCAGATGTTGACTCACAGGACGGTGGGCTCGCCCCGGACCAAATCACCATGACTTTGTCCCCGTAGCGCTTACAAGGGTTGTAGCGCTCAAAAACTCGAGTCTGACCCAGCATGGGCATGCCGATGTATCCACGGATATTGAGTTCGTCATCTACTACTGACACATGGGACTTATACCAAGAACCAGACCTTGGATCGTATATGCGGCCACGCCACAGCTTTCCCTGCTTGCGCAGATTCTCAGAAATCTCCAGACCCAGCAGTTCACGACTTTGTAGTCCCGGTTCCGGATTTTCGATATCCAGCAGCGGGTTCTCTGAACTCCAGCTAACCAGCTCACCTTTTACTAACGAGGGATTCAGGATTCCTGCGGCAAACAATTGTGCTTGGTTATCTTGAACACTCACAAAGAGCAGAGAATCCCAGGATTGCCACCAACCGCCGATATCCTCGTCTGCAGAGGCAGCCGCGGCAGCTGAAATAACAGCCAGGGCCAACACCAGCGCATTTATCAACTGGCTTGGCAGCAATGATCGTGTGGACTTGCTTCGCGTAAAAAACTTCATAACAGCAGCTCTGGGTAGGTAATGGGCTGAGAAGCCTGCTCGAATGCTGAACCCAGACGAAGCAATGACTCTTCCCCAAGCTTAGCACCAATGAGTTGAAACGAACCCGGTAGACGGCCACTTTCCGATGCCAAGGGCAGGGTTAGGGTCGGGTGGCCCGAATAATCAAATGGCGCGGTGAAGAGCAAAAAGTCAGCCTGATCGTCAGATACTGGCGCGCCGGATTCCATGGTCATCACCGAAGGTGTCGCCAAGGGCATACAGGGTGAGATCAGCGCATCAACACCGGTCAGAACGTCGTTCAACTGTTCCGTAAAGGCCTGACGTAACGTCTCCAGCGCTTGGTAATCCTCCGACGAGGTGCGTAACCCTAGCTCGATCAGCCCCTGTAGCACGGGCCCGTATAGGGCCTTCTGTTCCGGGTAGTAGCCTTGGTGCGCGCGAGCGCATTCCACCCCGCAGCTGATGCCCCATGCCTCAGCTAGGATCCGGGCGCTTGGAGGCACCTCGATCTCGATGACTTGGGCGCCCAGCTCAGCGAATTGGCGCAGCGCCTTTTTCGTCACCTCCACGACCTCGAGCGCCACACCGTCAGAAACATAGGACCAATCGATGCCAATTCGCATCCCAGTCAATGGCGCCGGGCCATCATCTGGGCTGCACAGCGACTGCAAATAATTGGGTACCGGCGCATCGATGGAGTTGGGGTCTTGGGCATCAAACCCAGCCAGCACGCTCAGCATACGAGCGGCATCTTCAACGCTCCTTGTCATCGGTCCGATATGATCCAAACTGTTGGCGAGAGGAAAGGCCCCGTGCAGGCTGACGCGACCGTAGGTGGGTTTGAGGCCTACCAGACCACAGCTAGCCGAGGGAAACCGTATGCTGCCGCCAGTATCCGAGCCGATGGCACCGAAAACCATACCGGCCGCCACGGCAACCCCTGAACCCGACGAAGAAACCCCAGACCACAGGTCCTGATCCCATGGATTTATAGGCGCATTGATAGAGGGATGATGAGAGCCGAAGGCGCCTTCTGTGAGTTGAGTTTTGCCAATCAGTACCGCCCCAGCTTGACGCAACCGGGTCACCACCGTGGCGTCAAAGTCTGGCCGGAAGTCCGCCATCACCCGAGTACCGGAGGCCGTGGGTAGGCCTTTTGTGAAGAGTAAGTCCTTGATCCCAATCGGCACCCCGTGGAGCAAACCAAGAGGCTCTCCTGCCCGGCGCTTTTCATCCAGCCCTCTCGCCGCACTTAACGCGTCATCGGCTAGCAGCATGGCAAAAGCTTGAGTCTGATCAGACAGCGTATTGGCTCGAGACAACATCTCTTGGGTAAGCTGCTCAGCGCTGCCTTGACCACTCTTCAGGCGCTGACACGCTTGGGACAAGGTTAGCCATTGCCAGTCAAGTTGGGTCATGTCGTTTTCCTCTGCCGTTAAGTTGTGCGCTGGGTGACCTGCTGACTCTCAGCGACCCCTTCAGCGGCACGGATGGAACGCCATAAGCCGATACTCATAGTCAATGTGACCAAGTACAAAGGCACCGACGCTAGGGTAACTGCAGATTGCAGGGGCTTTAGCCCACCCATGTATACCAGCGTGATAGGTAGCAGGCCTAGTAAAAAGGCCCAGAACACCCGATGCAGCCGATGTGGATGATCTTCTGGCGCCAAGGATCGAGTAGCCGAAGCCGCCAGGGTATAGCTCGCCGAGTCATAGCTGGTTGCGGCGAAGATCACACACACGATGGTGAAGGTCAAAATGGCGACACCGGCAAAGGGTAGCGTTCCCAGCACGCCAACGATAGCCGCAGGTGCACCCACCGTGTTCAGGGCTTCGATGACCGCGAAGATTTGTTGGGTTTCTAAGTACAACGCGTAGTTACCCAAAATGACGAAGAACATGGTGCAGCCTACGGTTCCATAGCCGATACCGCCAAGAATAAGCTCTCGCAAAGTACGCCCCCGAGAAATTTTGGTGATGAACACCCCCATGTAGGGACCAAGCGCCAGCCACCAAGCCCAATAGAACACCGTCCAGTCTTCTACAAAACTGCTGGTTCCCGCAGCATCGGTGTAGGTGCTCATACGCACAAAGTTCTGGAGCATGTGGCCTATGCTCTCAAAGCCTAGCTCCACCATGAACAACGTGGGACCGGCCACAAAAATAAAGATCAGCAAAAACATCGCCAGCAAAACGTTGAGATCACTCAGCCGTTTAATGCCTTTTTCAAGACCAACCCAAACGCTGCCGGCGAAAATACAGGTCACCACCAAAATCACGGCAACGTCTAAAGCAAACCCAAGAGACTTACGATCTACCTGAAGCAGGTAGGCTATGCATTCGCCAATCAGCGGCACCGCAAGACCAATGCCCATGCTGCACGCCCCCACCAACCCGACGACGAAGAGCAGGTCAATGGCTCTGCCCAATGCGCCCTTGGCATGACGTCCGATGACCGGTTCACAGGCGTCGCTCAACCGCAGTGATTTAGCGCCACGGACATAGTAACTGTAGGCGATAGCAACACCGGGCAGGACGTAAAGCGACCAGCCCATCAAACCCCAGTGAAATATCGGGTAGCTCACAGACCACATCATGGCTTCTGCCGTCTTGGCTTCAACCTCAAAGGGTGGCGCCTGAAAGTAATAGGCCCACTCCACCACGCCCCAATAAAGGACACTGGTACCGATACCCCCGCAAAACAACATAGCCGCCCAACTGGCGGTAGAAAACTCGGGTTCGCTGTCCCCTAAACGAATGTCCCCATGGCGACTGAAAGCCAGATAAAGAAGGAAAACGAAGGTCAGTGAGGCGCCAGCAACGTACATGACACCAAACTTATGGGTGAGGAAGTCAAAGGCCCGACCCAGAATGACCCCACCTTGCTCGGGGAATAGAGCCAAGGGTACGCATAAGGAAACGATACCCGCCACGCTGCCAAAAAAAATCAAACGATCCAAACCCTCGCCCAAACCCTCGTTTGAAGACTGCATAACGCTCCACATTTATCTTTCGAACCAACTACCCTAGAGCACCAAGAGGCAATTGCAAGGCAGTGTCGGCGCCGATCACGGGACACCCAGGCATCTGCTTTTGAACAGCCAGTTAGTCTTTGCTACCCCGGTTAAGCTATATTTTCGGTCACACAGAACTACAGAGATGCAATCTTGGAAAATCCTGGCGACGAACTGTATTTGCCCCGACAGGGCCATCGTATTTTCTGCCGTCAGTGGCTTTGCAACGAACCTGGGAAAGCTCGGGCTAACGTGTTGATTGCCCACGGCATGGGCGAGCACAGTGGTCGCTATGGCGGGCTGGCAAAGAAACTGAACCTCGCGGGCTTCAACGTGCTCGCCCCTGATCTTCGTGGTCACGGACTGAGCCTACCTCCGCTGTGTCAGGTTGGTGACATGGGGCATCACGGTTGGCAAGAAACTCTGACGGATCTGGCCTACTTGCAACAGTGGATGACTCAGCAGCATGCCAGACCGGTCATTTTATTTGGTCATAGCATGGGTGCCATGCTGGCCCAACAGTACGCCTATACCCATGGTCACCATCTTCAGGCCTTGGTACTGAGCGGCTCACCTGGCGCCATGCCCCGCCTACGCACCCTGCTTGGCAGCGCGATCACCCGCTTCGACAGCTGGCGTTTGACGCCGTCCTCGCCAAGCCCGCTGATCGGCAAAGCTCTATTTGCCAACAACAACAAGAAATTTGAGCGTAACGGCGATGGTGACGGTGGCTTTGCTTGGCTGAGCCGAGACCGTGAACAGGTTGCTGCCTATCGGGAGGACCCTTTCTGTGGGGCAACGTTGACCGCCGGCGGACTGGCGTCCATGTTTGCCTCTCAGGGAGAAAGCGTGAAAGAGCGCTCCATACAGCGCATTAACAAAAACATGGCCATCTACCTGTTTGCTGGGACCGATGACCCCATCAACAACGAGACCAAAGGGCTGCTAGAGCTGGAACGACGCTACCGTAAGGCGGGTTTGAAAGTGCAGTTGAAGCTGTATCCTGAGGGTCGTCACGAAATGCTTAACGAACTGAATCGCGACGAGGTCGTCGATGATTTGCTGGGCTGGCTAACCGAGAGCGCCAATGTCTAATACGGCATCACAAACACCACCGCCTGCGCCCCTTTGGCAGGACGCTCTGTCTCTTTGTCGGGATTTGCAGCGCGGTACCATTACCGCGCAGGCGCTGATGAGCAACGTTTATGCCCGGATTAAAGCCCTGAATCCTGCGCTCAATGCCTTGGTCGCTCTGCTTCCGGAAGAACAGGCCATGGCGCTGGCGGCAGCGGCGGACGGCATACCTGCTGCAGAACGCGGTCCCTTACACGGCTTGCCTATGGCACTCAAAGACGCAGTGGCAGTGAAAGGCTTTGCTACAACCTGGGGGTTCAAAGGTTTCGCGGACAACCTCGAGCAGGCCGATGATGAACTGGCCGCCAGGCTTCGCCGGGCCGGAGCCTTGTTCATCGGCCACTCCAATATGCCCGAATTTGGCTTGGGGTCCCATACGTTCAATGAACTCTATGGAAATACATACAACCCCTATGACATGACAAAGACCCCCGGGGGCAGCAGTGGCGGTGCCGCCGTCGCTCTGGCGGCGGACATTCTGCCCCTTGCCGACGGCAGCGACCTAGGCGGTTCACTTCGCAACCCCGCCAGTTTCTGCAACGTGGTGGGCTTTCGACCCTCCATGGGCAGAATGCCCTTTAACCGGGGCTTTGGCTGGTACGGTCGCATGGTCACCACAGGCCCCATGGCTAAAACCGTTGCCGACACAACCCTACTGTTTTCCGTCATGGCCGGACCAGACAGCGCTGACCCCCTGACACTCCCGGAATCCGGTACAACCTTTTTGGATGCCCTTGAACCGCTAAGTTCCGAAGAACTCAGCAATCTGCGCATCAGCGTCAGCAAAGATCTGGGCACCTTGGCCATTGACCCAGAGGTGGCCGAGACTATCGGCTCAGCGGGGTCGGTTATGAGGGAACTGGGTGCCGAAGTCGTAGATTCCCTACCGAATTTGGATGGCGCCATGGACGTGTTTCAAACCCAACGGGCTGCGGGTCTGCGCTTGCTGGCCAAGCGGCTAGAAACCGTGGACCCAAATTGGCGGGACAATATTAAGGATACGGCGCGCTGGAATATTGAAAAGGGCTTAGCCCTGAGCGCGGACGAACTGATGCAGGCTGAACTGCAGCGCACCAATATTTATCGTCGGGTCGCCGCGTTCTTTGAAGATCACGATGCGCTGATTATTCCCGCTGCCCAAGTTCCGCCTTTCGATGCGGACATAGATTGGGTCCGTGAAATCAATGGCATCGCCATGCCTACCTACATCGATTGGATGGCCGTTTGCTGCATGATCTCGGTTACCGGCTTGCCCACCATCAGCGTACCCGGTGGCTTCACTGCAAAAGGCCTACCCATCGGTGTGCAGATCGTGGGCAAACCCAAGGGCGATCTTGCTCTGCTGCGCATTGCCCAAGCCTTCGAGACGGCCACTGGCTATGGCCAGCGCAGGCCCGACCTGCACGCTCTAGTCTGACCCAGAGCCCACTCAAAAGATGCAGATGCAGAAATTGCTGCTAATCATGGCTCATCCGGACGATGCCGAGTTCTGTGCCGGCGGGCTGATGACTCTCTGGCGACAGGCCGGACACCAGATCAAGATCCTATGTTTGACCAACGGCAACGCCGGACACCAATCCTTAGATCCTCAGACACTCGCCCAGCACCGCCAAGCCGAAGCCCAGAAAGCGGCAGATTTACTGGGTGCCGAACTGGAGATTTGGCCCCAAGATGATGGCCGCCTGACGCCTTCAATTGAACTGCGAGAAGACCTGATCGCGGCCATTCGTCGCTACAAACCAGACCTTGTGATTACCCATCGCACCGCGGATTACCACCCGGATCATCGGGCTACAGGCCAACTGGTAAAGGACAGCATCTATTTACTCCAAGTGCCTGCCATTGCTCGGACGCAGCCGCCCCTAAGCTATCTGCCCACGGTTCTGCTGGCTTACGATGGCTTTACAGACCCTCGGCCCATGCGAATGGACTGGATCGTCGACACCGAGCAGGTGCAGGAACAGGTCTTGGACTTGCTGGCCTGTCATGCCAGTCAGGTCTTTGAATGGCTGCCATCCCTGAATAACAAAAACACACCGCCCTTTGATCGGGCTTGGCTTAAATCCTTTTATCAGCCCCGACCAACTGGTATCGCAGCCAAGTACCGAGACGGAAATGCGGCATTCGGCTCACTGCGCTATGCCGAAGCATTTGAAGTTTCAGACTACGCGGCGAGGCTGGCAGAGCATCATAGAAATTTCCGCAATAACTAACCCTGTTCTTGCTATCCGCCTTCGGCCCGTCGAGTATTAACGTCCAAATATTTGAGGATATTCATGAACGACTCTGACGATACGTCCCAGGCTGGTGGCCCCCAAAGCAACGACCTGCCCAAGCTGTACTCTCTTAACGGCATTGGCTTTGCTACGTTCTTCGGCTCTATGTTGGCAGGATTTTTCTTGTTGGCCGCTAACTACCACGCCCTTGGCATGAAAAAGCCAGCCATGGCCGTCGTGGGTGCCGGGGTGTTGGTCTTTTGTCTGTATTTCTTAGTGGTCATGAGCTTTGTCGGCCCCACGAGCATGGGTCCTACTGTCGGTCAGAATGGGGCTATGCAGTTCGACATGACCCAAGCCATTCTTTCCAATGTAGGTCAGGTGCTGTTTTTGCTGCTGGTTACCCAAGTTCTGCAGGGCAAAATGCTTTCGACCTTCAAGGAAGACCTGCAGGGCGACTTTCACACGGTTACCCGCAGCATTTTCGTGAGCTTTCTGGCCTACGTGGTTCTGGCCACTTTTTGCTTAATTCTGCTCTCTTTGTTGGGTCTCATGCCCGAGGTCACGAACTCTGCCGTGAGCGCCTAGCAGCACTGCGGCCCGGGAAATCTCAACTCTTGGCAGACTTTCGCCAGATCCCCAGGAAGTCTTCCGTGGAATTCACCTTGGGATAATCTGTGTCTGGTACCGGTTGCTGTAGAAACTCGCACAGAGGGTCCCAGCCGTCGCCAGGGCGGTAAATCAGCAACTGCTCCTCAGGTACGCTGTCGATAACTGCCTGATTGTGGCGCTCGAAACATTCAACAACGTGGTCCCGGTCGTCCATGCGATTGCCGAAAACACCCCCCCAAATCACCTCATCGCCCATCATAGCGCGCTCTATCATTTCCTCATCACCACGGCGCTGCCCCTCTTCCAGCGCAGTTGAGGAAAGCTTCCAAATGGTATTCATGACACTGGTATACCACTGCTGAGAGTCCCGCAAAGTCAGGATCACCTTGGCATTCGGATACGCGACCCGCAGTTCGCGCCAAAAGCTGGCGCTAGGCCAATCCACGGTTGCCCGGTAGCCCTGATATAGCTCGGCCCAATCAACCGCCTCGCCACCAGCCGCCTTACGCCACTGAGCCACATGACTGTCGTTAAGGATCACTTCCATCATGTGGTAGCACTTGTCGTAGCCCAAGGCTTCTAAAGCAAACTTCAATGAGAGGGTTCCCGTGCGCCCAAACCCTGCCCCTATTACTTCTATTGTCACCACTGCCTCCTTTTGCGATGTACTGTTTATCTTAGCTGTTCCGGTGGCTCCAGTTTTAACTGATGCCTTGTATGCCCTGCCTTTTGCTATGCCAGTGCCAACATCCAGGGGAGTCCGCCGCATTGGACTGTCGCTTTTGCGTCACCATTCTAAGGCACCACAGTGGGCGATTCGGCTGTCAGCCCCGCAGTCTAATCCTCGAGCCGATATACCCTACTGGCTGTGTCGAAAAACAACGCGTCCTGTTCTTCCGGGGAAAAATCTTTGGCGATTTTTTTAAACGCGTTCCAAAGCACATGATAAGAACAGCTTTGCCGATCAACCGGAAAGTTGCTCTCGAACATGCAGCGCTGTGGCCCAAATTGTTCGATGGCCCACAAATGAAAAGGGCCGGTTTTTTCCACCAGTTCATCCGAGGTCGCCGGCCGATTTCTCTTGTGCCAACCGAAACCATTGATGGGCATAGCGATACCGCCAAGCTTCGGATAAACATTGGGGCACCGGGCCAAGGCTTTGAACTGACGCTGCCACTCAGCATAGATCTTCTCTTGCCCCCCCGCGTAGGGACCAATGCCCAAGGGTCCGCAAAAATGATCTGCAACAATTGTCAGCGATGGGAAGTCCTGAGCCAGCTCTGTTAGCTCGCCAAGCTGTGGGTGATAGAGCCACGCGTCAAAACTTAGGCCGCGCTGTTGCAGTTGGGCTATACCGCGACGGAACTGGGCATCTTGCAGCAGGTGTCGGGGCGGATTGGTGTGGGAGTTACGTATCTGACCGCTGGCGTCCCAACCTACCGCGTGTCGAATGCCACGAAACCTCGGCGATAGGGCCATATGAGCGTCTAAAATCGGCCCAACCTCGTCCCCAAGGGATAAGTCTGCGTAGCCAACAATGGCCGCGCATACGCGAGCCGGGCCGTAATTTCCGGAAGCGGACATGGCCGCGATACCGTTCACAAATTCTGTCTCGCCGAGGGGTGCATGGGCCACAGTCCCTTCCGCGCGATACATGGAGCCACATTCCATAAACACTGTACTAACCACATTGTGACCATCACCAAGGTCAGCCAACAGCTCCGGCAGCAAGTAGGCATTATCGGGGTGGTCCCACAAATGATGGTGAGGGTCACAGATCCGCCGCTGGGGATCCAAGATCGGTTCCCTTACCTGAGCCAGCCAAGCATCTTGCGCCTGTTTGTCCGTCATCAGTAAACCACCACCGAGCGGATGCTTTCTCCGGCATGCATCAAATCGAAACCCTGATTAATGTCCTCTAGCGCCAGTTGGTGGGTTATTAGGTCATCAATATTGATCTTGCCTTCCATATACCAATCAACAATCTGGGGAACATCGGTGCGCCCCTTGGCTCCGCCAAAGGCTGTGCCTTTCCAGACTCGACCGGTGACCAGTTGAAAGGGTCGGGTTGCAATTTCTTGGCCTGCGCCGGCCACACCGATGATAATGCTCTCGCCCCAACCTTTGTGACAGCACTCTAGGGCCTGTCGCATGACCTCGGTGTTACCAATGCACTCGAAGGAATAATCCACGCCGCCGTCGGTTAAATCGACAATGGCTGCAACTGTGTCGCTCACATCCTTTGGGTTGATGAAATCCGTCATACCAAACCCTTCGGCCAGGGGTTTACGGGCATCGTTCAAATCGATGCCGATGATCCGCTCGGCTCCAGCCAGGCGGGCACCTTGGATGACGTTAAGACCAATTCCCCCCAATCCAAACACCGCAACCGTAGATCCGGCCTCGACTTTGGCGGTATTCATCACTGCGCCAAGCCCAGTGGTTACCCCGCAGCCGATGTAACAGACTTTGTCGAATGGCGCGTCGGAACGAATCTTCGCCAAAGCGATTTCGGGCACGACGGTAAAATTGGCAAAAGTGGAGGTACCCATGTAGTGGTAGAGCGGCTCACCGCCCAGAGAAAAGCGCGACGTGCCGTCGGGCATAATCCCCTGGCCCTGAGTTTCGCGGATCGCGCCGCAAAGATTGGTTTTACCGGACAGGCAGAATTTACACTGGCGGCACTCCGGCGTGTACAGGGGAATCACGTGATCCCCGGGGACAAGGGTCGTCACACCGGCACCGACCTCCCGAACGACGCCGGCGCCTTCGTGACCCAAAATCGAAGGGAAAATACCTTCAGGATCACCGCCTGACAGGGTGAAGGCATCCGTATGGCAAATTCCCGTTGCCATAATTTCAACCAAGACCTCTCCGGCCCTCGGACCCTCCAGTTGAACGGTTTCGATGCTTAGGGGCTGTCCGGCAGCGGTCGCTACTGCTGCTTTCACATCCATGGTTATTCTCCTCATTGCTGCACCAGTATCCAAGTTTAGCACCCAACCGTTGGGGGAATTCGACAATCCCGCCACCTAAAAAAACGGCCCGGGCCTGGCAGGGACTGATAAACTGCCTGCATGTGTTGCGAACCAACTCTTTGCCATTTGAGCCTGCGGTTCACAGGGTCCCATATCCTTGAGAGTGGCCTATGCGTTTGACCAAACGCTTGCTGCTCAATGCCCGCAAGTGGCATTTGTTGGTACCCATCGTGCCAGTGCTCAAAAACTATACGCGAAAAGATCTGAGCCGAGATGCCATTGCAGGCCTCGTTGTGGGCATGGTGACCGTGCCCCAGGCCGTAGCCTACGCCTACTTAGCTGGACTGCCGCCTGAGGCTGGGCTTTACGCGTGCTTGCTGCCGATGCTGATTTACGCGGTGATGGGCAGCTCAAAACACTTGGTCGTTGGCCCTGTTGCCGTGGCCGCTCTGTTGGTGGCCGCAGCCATTGCCGAACACGCACCTAATTACGGTGATGCTCACTTACTGATATCCAGCGTTCTCTGCCTACAGGTTGGTCTGATTTTATTTGGGCTAAGGGCATTTCGCATGGGCGGTTTGGTGAATCTGTTAAGCCACCCTGTCATTACCGGGTTCGTCAACGCGGCTGCCCTACTGATCATTATTTCCCAACTCCCGGCTATCTTGGGTATCAATGTGGATCAATCCGGAAGCCCGCTACTGCAGTTGGGCGGTTTGCTGGATCACCGTGACCAAGTGCATTCGACGACTCTTACCCTTGGGCTGTGCACGCTGGTTTTTTTACTTTTTTCTAGATCAATCATCGGCGCCCTGCTCGCAGCCGTTGGCAGAGGAGACGCCGACCACCCACTAGCAAAAACAGGCCCGCTTTGGGCGGCCTTGGCAGGCATAATTGCCGTTTGGGGACTGGATCTTGGTAGCCAACTGGACACTGTGGGTTTGGTGCCCAGTGGTTTGCCAACCTTGGACTGGCCCCTTGCAAACTTGTCACTGTGGCTGGATCTGCTGCCGTCTGCGGCGGTTATCGCTGTTATTTCCTACATCGAAAGCTATTCAATAGGTGCTACTCTGGCCGCCAAGGAACGCTATCAGATCCGTCCGAATCAAGAGCTCATCGCGCTCGGCGCTGCAAATATTGGCGCGGGCATGACCGGGGCCTATCCGGTGGCCGGTTCCTTTTCGCGGTCCGGCGTAAACTACGCAGCCGGCGCTAGCACCCCAATTAGCTCGGTGATCTGCGCCTTAATCATCATCGTCACGCTGCTGTTTTTCACCAGCGCCTTCGTCAACCTACCAAATGCAGCCCTAGCAGCCATTGTCATGGTGTCCGTGTTAAACCTTGTGGACCTGCAAAGCTGGCGGCGCAATTGGGCAGTTTACCGCCAAGATTGCTGGACCGAATGGGGCACTGCCTTGGGTGTGCTGGCCTTGGGTGTCGAAGTAGGCTTGCTGTTCGGAGTCATGCTGTCCATCGCGTTTTTTTTGCGCAGTTCCAGCCAACCGGTTATTACTCAGATTGGGCGACTGGGGGATAGTCAGCAGTTTCGCTCGGCCAAGCGCTATCCAGTCACTTTACATCCCCATGTGCTGGCCTTACGGGTAGACGAGAACATGTTTTTCGCCAACGCGTCGCAGATCGAAGATCGAGTGGTTGGCCGCGCCTTACGGCGCCGGGGTACCACCCACGTGCTGCTGGCTTGCGGCTCGGTGAATCTCATCGA
>JAQWIX010000082.1 GCA_029248675.1 Pseudomonadales bacterium
AGCGATGATGTGTCGGCGGATGTGCTGGAAAAAGAGCGCGAGATTTACATGTCTCAAGCTCAAGACAGCGGCAAGCCAGAAGAGATCATCGTCAAGATGGTAGAAGGTCGCGTCAAAAAATACTTGGCAGAAGTCAGCTTGCTTGACCAGCCCTTCGTAAAAGACGGTAACACCAAGGTCGGCGCGCTGGTGAAGCAGGCCAACACTGAAGTGCTGCAGTTCGTTCGCTACGAAGTAGGGGAAGGTATTGAAGTGGCGGAAGAGGATTTCGCCGCGGAAGTTGCCGCCCAATTAGCAGGTAACGAGTAGCATCACTTGCCGCGACTGCTCCTAAAACTTAGTGGCGAGGCCTTGGGCGGCGAATCCGGCCAAGGCATCGACCCGGTTGTATTGGGACACTTTTGCGAGCAAATAAAGCAGGCCGTGACCGCGGGTATTGAACTCGGGGTAGTGCTGGGTGGTGGCAACCTGTTCCGTGGCGCCGCGCTCTCACAAGCAGGAATGGACCGTGTGGTAGGCGACCGCATGGGCATGCTCGCTACTATTATGAATGCGCTCGCCTTGGGTGATTTTCTCACTCGCGAGGGCATTGCCAACCAAGTTTATGCTGCCACTGGAATACCAGGGGTGGCACCGACCTATGAGCGCGACCAAGCGCTGGAAAATTTAAAGCAGGGTCAGGTGGTCATACTCAGCGGCGGCACTGGCAATCCATTGTTCACCACTGACACGGCAGCTTGCCTACGTGGCATCGAGCTTAAAGCCGACGCGGTGCTTAAGGCGACCAATGTCGATGGGGTTTACAGCGCTGACCCAAAGGTAGATCCCCAAGCTCGGCGCTATAGCACGATCAGTTTTGATGACGTGCTTACCAAGCAACTGGGAGTGATGGACCTGACCGCCATGGTGCTGTGTCGGGATCACCAGATGCCGGTTGTGGTATTCGATGTCAGTGCAGATGGCGCCCTCGTGGCGATCAGTCAGGGCGCTGATATCGGCACCCGAATTCTCAGTTAATCTGCGTGGTGCTACGGCCCTCATAGAATCAAAGCAATTAGAACCCTTTTATCTGCCCAAAGTGTCAGGACGATCGACAGGACTTTCACTGGAACTGGGCAGACGGACTGCCTATGATCGGCAGCTGGATAGGGCACAACAAGGGAATGTCGTGATTGACGAAATTTTAGAGGATGCAGACGAGCGGATGGGCAAGACCCTCGACGCTCTGGCCAATACTTTCGGTAAAATCCGAACGGGCCGGGCCAATCCGGCGCTATTGGATGGGATCACCGTAGATTATTACGGGGTGGCCACACCGTTGAACCAGGTCGCGTCTGTGTCGGTAGAGGACGCTAGAACCTTGTTACTGGCACCTTGGGAACGGCCACTAGTTGTTGAAATTGAAAAAGCCATTCTGCGCAGCGAGTTGGGCATAACACCGGTTAACAATGGCGAGGTGGTTCGTATTCCCTTGCCGCCTCTGACAGAAGAAAACCGTCGGGATCTTGCCAAGCAGGCTAAGGCCGAGGCTGAGAACAGCCGCATTTCCATACGCAACATTCGGCGTGATGCCATTGCCGACATTAGAGAACTGGTCAAAGAGAAAGAAGCCTCCGAAGACGAAGCTCGGCGTGGCGAAGACCGAGTCCAAGAGCATACGGATCGCAGGACCGCTCAGGTGGACAGTGCGCTTGCGGCCAAAGAATCCGAGTTGATGGAAATATAGGGTCTTATCCAAGATCTCGTGATTATTACGAATTCGTTGATTAACTCCTATGTTCTCCAGTCACCTCAACATGTCGGATTGATGCATGGATTTACCCGGAAAGTCTAAGGTCCAATCTGCTGTTGCAGCTGAAGGCATTGTCAATCCTGAGGCCGTTTCGCCCCGCGTTAACGATTCAGACGACCTAGTGCCCGAGCATGTGGCCATTATTATGGATGGCAATCATCGTTGGGCTAGCGAACGCAGGCTCCCTGGCGCTGCAGGTCATCGAGCCGGTGCGAAGCGGTTGCGACCGGTGGCCGAGGCCTGTGCAGAGTTGGGTGTGAAGAGCCTTACAGTGTTTGCTTTCAGTACCGAAAACTGGCACCGGCCCACTTCTGAAGTCGGATTGCTAATGGACTTGATGCGTCACGTGATGCAAACGGAAATAGACTACCTGCACCAACAAGGCGTAAACCTTCGGGTTATTGGGGAGCGAGAACAATTTGCCCCTGATATTCAGCGAATGATGCGTGAGTGTGAGGCTAAAACCGCAGACAACACCCGGTTGAATCTCTCCGTTGCGGTTAATTTCGGTGGCCGATGGGATATCGTCAACGCGGCTAAGAAAATCGCCCAGCAGGTTGCTAGCGGTGAATTGGGCCCTGAACAGGTGGATGAGACCATCTTTGCCAGAGCCATGAGCCTGAGCAAGCTGCCGGAGCCGGATCTTCTAATTAGAACCGGTGGAGATTACCGAATCAGCAACTTCCTACTTTGGGATCTGGCTTATACCGAGCTTTATTTCACCGAGACGCATTGGCCTGACTTTGGCGAGGAAGAACTCCGCACAGCGGTGGAAACCTACGCACAACGAACCCGCCGTTTTGGTCGGCGATAGCAATATGTTACGCAATCGAGTTTATACAGCACTTGGGTTGGCGGCACTGACCGTGCTAACCATTTTTGCTGCGCCGCTATGGCTTTTTGGCCTTGTTTTCGCTGTGGCGGCTTCTGTTGGCGCCTACGAATGGGCGGGGTTTTCGGGTCTAGTATCTAAGAAGCAGCGACTGATGTATGTGGCAGGGGCGATTCTTCTGGGAATACTGCTTTTGTTTCAACCATCGCTTTGGCAAGACTTTGTCCTAGCGCTATGTCTAATCTGGGGCGCCGGCTTCATTACGCTACTTTGGCATCCCAAATTCTCGAACATTTACCGAAACCGCTGGTTCGTTGGCGGTCTTGGCTGGATGTTAATGGTTGGCGCCTGGGTATGCTTGATCAGCCTTGTGCAATTGGACAACGGCAAACTTTGGCTGGGGTGGATGTTTGTTCTGACCACAGCCACAGATGTCGGGGCCTTTTTTGTTGGCCGCGCCTACGGGGTTAACGCGTTGGCCCCCAAGCTCAGCCCGGGTAAAACTCGGGAAGGTGCCTTGGGCGGCATCGCTTTAGCGTTGGCTATTTGTGTAAGTGCCTTGGTTTTGACTGGTGCGCTGTCCCTTTACGAGGCCATAGGACTGACTCTCACCATGAGCGTGATTTCGATATTCGGTGATTTATTTGAGAGTTTGTTGAAGCGCGTATCTGGAGTGAAAGACTCTGGTGATATCTTGCCGGGGCATGGTGGCGTGCTTGACCGTATTGATTCCATCATTGCCGTTTTACCCTTTCTAGTTTGGAGTCTGGCTTGATGGATTGGCTGCAGTATCCTCTGGCGTTTCTGCTGTTGTTAGGCGTGATCGTGGTCTTTCACGAGTTCGGCCACTTTATCGTAGCCCGCCGCTCTGGGGTCCACGTTGTTCGCTTCTCCGTTGGGTTCGGCCGCCCGCTGTTGCGTTGGGTGGACCAGCGGGGGACAGAGTTTGTACTGGCGCTGATTCCTTTCGGCGGGTACGTGCAAATGTACGACGATCGAGATCCGCTGATTAACGCAGAAGCCGCGGAGGGCACGGTTCCCAGGGAAGCTAAGGGCTATACCCATCTGTCGCCTTTATGGCGAATTGCCATTTCGCTAGCCGGGCCAGCTGCGAACTTCGTGCTTGCCATTGTTATCTATGCCGCTCTCTTTATGGCCGGGTCACTTCAGTTCACACCGACTTTTGATGCGCCAAGACCAGACACGGCCTTGGCCAAAACACCTATAACGAACCCTTTTGAAGTGTTGGCGGTGGATGATCAGGAAGTACGCAATTACCAAGACATCGCCATGGGTCTGGGTGATCGGTTAGGCGAGAGCGGCAATATTCAGCTAGACGTCGTGGATTTGAGCAACGCCGAGCAAAAGTCCCTGTCCCTGTCCATTACCGATTGGCACCGTGGAGTCGCGGAACCTGATTTGTTCGGTTCCTTGGGCTTGCAGCCGGCCCGTTTAAGCATTGTAGGGCAGGTGGTCCCGGGTTCTGCAGCCGCAACAGCGGGTCTACAGGAAGGCGATTGGATTGTCGCCGTTGACGGAGAATCCATTAGCCGTTGGTCCCAGTGGGTTGAGTACATCGTGGCGTCGCCGAATCGGCCCCTGCAGTTTGAGGTACGTCGACAGGGACGGAGTCTATTTGTAACCGCGATCCCAGAACCTTTCGTACAGACCAATGGTGAAGAAGTTGGGCGTCTAGGCATTGCCCCTGTGCGCGCCAAGGTCAGCTACGGGTTATTTGAGTCGTTGCAGCTTGGAGCCGTCAAAACATGGGATATGACCGTCATGACCTTGAGCATGATGAAGAAGATGATTTTTGGCAGCGTTTCCGCTGAAAATCTGGTGGGCCCCGTGGGTATTGTAAAAATTGCCGGGGACTCAGTTCGGGTTGGGTGGCAATTCTTTCTCAACATCATGGCACTTATGAGCGTTTCGTTAGGTGTCCTAAATTTGCTGCCGATACCCATGCTCGATGGTGGTCATGTGGTCTTTACCAGTATCGAAATGCTGCGGGGAAAGCCACTACCCGAGCGCATGCAAATGGCCGTGATGCAGGTGGGCATTGTGATGCTAGGGGCGGTTATGATTTTTGTAACCTACAACGATTTGACTCGACTGTTGTAGGTCGCAGGTTTAACCTTGCCTCCCTTATCCTGGGGCATGGCGCAAACGACGCGGTTTGCCTGTAAGCGGTCTTATAAACATTGTGGAACTGAACATGCGGGTTCATTGGACAACGATCCTAGTTAAAACCTTGAGCTGGGGTCTGGTTGCTACTGCGTTAATGATTGCAGTAAGCGCCAGAGCGGCCACGCAGCCGCTGCAATCCTACAACTTGGATCAATCGACTGAGTTTGTCGTCGCCGACGTTCGCCTTCAGGGTCTGCAGCGTGTTTCAGCCGGTACCGTGTTTAATATCATTCCCGTCGGTGTCGGCGATCGTATCGACAATGTGGCAGTCAGAAGCATTACCCGTGCCCTGTTTGCTTCCGGGTACTTTAATGACATTCGAGTAGCCCGTGAGGGTGCCGTTCTCATTGTCACATTAGCTGAGCGCCCAGCGATCGAATCCATTGAACTGGATGGTAACAAGGCCATCGAATCCGAGGCGCTGCTGGAAGGGTTGGCGGATCAAGGTTTGCAGGAAGGCGAGATCTTCAAACAAGCCACCCTCGAGCGTATGGGTCTGGAACTGGAGCGGCAGTACGTGGCCCAAGGACGGTACGGAGCCTCCATCGATACTGAGATTGAGGATCTGCCGCGCAATCGGGTCAACATTAAAATCAATGTGGAAGAAGGATCCAGTTCCGGTATCAGACACATCAACTTTGTCGGTAATGATGCCTTTACAGAAGCTGAGCTGCTTAACACTCTCGAGCTGAAACACCCGACCATTCTTTCCTTTTATCGAAACGATGATAAGTACGCGCGGGAGAAGCTCTCCGGAGACCTTGAGACCATCGAGGCCTATTACAAAAACCAGGGTTATGCGGACTTCGAAATAACCTCAACTCAGGTCAGCATTACCCCTGACCGTGAGCAGGTGTATATCACCATCGGCTTGGAAGAGGGCAAGGTTTACCAAGTCAATGAGGTGAACCTAGTCGGTGAACTCGGGGATGTACGGGCCCAAGATCTGGAACGCCTGATATTGGTGGCACCGGAACAGACATTTTCTCAAGCACGAATCACGGCCACGGAAGAACAGCTGACGGGTGCTTTGGGCAATGGCGGATTCACCTTCGCCACGGCCAGTGGCGTGCCGAAACTCAACGATGATGACACCGTCGACATCGAATTTTTCGTCGATGCGGGCAAACGGGCCTACGTTAGACGAATCAGTTTCAGCGGTAATGCGCTGACACAGGATTCAGTGCTGCGGCGTGAGGTCCGGCAGATGGAAGGTGGTTGGGCGTCAACGGCCCAAATAGACCTATCGAAAGTGCGCTTGGAGCGCTTGGGCTTCTTTAAGGGCGTAGAGGTTGAAACGCCAGAAGTTCCTGGCACTGACGACCAAATCGACGTGGAATTTACTGTAGAAGAGCAGCCATCTGGAGCCATCTCAGGCACGCTGGCTTATTCACAGGGCTACGGTTTGATTCTTGGTGCAAACTACCAACAGTCAAATTTGCAGGGCAGTGGCAACTCCCTCTCGGTGGGGTTGAGTTATTCTGAATATCAAAAGTCGGTGAACTTTAGCTTCTTCGATCCCTACTTCACTCTGGATGGTATCAGTCGGGGCTATAACCTTTTCTTTCAGCGCCTAGACTATGACGCCCGAAATATTGCCCGGTACAGTACTGATTCCGCCGGCGCAGGCGTGAACTTTGGTTTCCCAATCGGTGAAACTCAACGAATTAACTTTGGGATGAACGTCGAGCAGACTGAGCTACAACAGGGGTTCGCCTCCGCCCAAGAGATTGCCGAATTCATAGACCGCAACGGTTCAAAGTCGCTCAATTTTAAGGGCAATCTTTCTTGGGTTCGTTCCACCTTGAACCGAGGTGTGTTCGCCGATCGAGGCTCTCAGCAATCCTTGGGCTTGGTGTTATCGGTGCCCGGCAGCGACCTCGAGTTCTATAAGGTCACCTACAGCGGTGAGCGCTACTTCCCGCTAACGGATATCTTCACCCTTAAGTTAAGAACTGAACTGGGTTACGGGAACAGCTACGGGGATACAGCGTCGCTGCCATTTTATGAACATTTCTACGCTGGAGGCTTTGGTTCCATTCGGGGCTTTGAAACATCAACCCTCGGACCGCGAAGCACGCCGCCGTTGGACCAAAACGGTAATCCCATTATTTTTAATACCCGCGGCAACAACGGACGCTACGGCGAGCCTTTTGGTGGCAACCTGTTGCTGGAATTCTCAGCGGAAGTCATCTTTCCGCTCCCCTTCGTCGAAGACAATCGGCAGTTCCGCCCAGCGTTCTTTGTTGATGCCGGTAATGTCTTTAATACGAAATGCCCAAATGTCAGCGTTAACTGCTTCGATTTCGACATGGATGAAATGCGTTATTCTGCCGGCGTTGGACTGAGCTGGCTCAGTGGCTTCGGACCGTTGACCTTTGCAATCGCGAAGCCGTTCAACACCAAGATATTTGATGAAGAAGAAACCTTCCAATTTGAACTTGGTAAGACTTTCTAGGGGCATTGTGGGTTACAATGCGCGCTCTTTCGAGGATGAGTTAAATTTCAGGAGACTTTAATGTTCAACAAGCAAGTCAGCACCTTGTTGGTGGCACTTATTTTGGCGGCACCTTTTGCCAGCGCAGAGATGAAAATCGTCGTTTTGGATCCCGTTCGGGCGATTCTGGAAAGCGATGAGGCAAAAGTATTAGCCGACGCTGCCAACGCAGAGATGCAGCCTGAGCAGGATGAACTGCGAGCGGCGGCAGAGGAAATGCAGGCGCTGCAGGCAAAACTGCAAAAAGACGGCGAGGTGATGAGCGAATCAGAACGCCGCAAGGCCATAAACGATTTAGAGAGCATGCAGGCCGATATCCAGTTCGGTAGCCAGAAGCTGCAAAAGCAGGTGCAAGATAAGCGGCAGGAAATTCTGCAGGCCATGGCTCCCAAGTACGAGAAAGTGCTGGGCGATTTGATTCAGATCGACCAAATCGATCTCATTCTGTCCCCCAACCAAGTTCAGTACGCCAATGCCAAGCATGACATCTCTCGTCGTGTGACCGAGAAACTCAACGAGGAAGCTGAGTAAAAATCGCTGGTTCTTCTGTCTTGAGTCTCGTTTGCTTCCCAGCGGAAAGTGCCGAGACTTGAACAGGCACAGCGAAACCCAAGCGCCCGCGTATCGTGATGAAAGGCAAACCCCGCTCTTTGGCTGAAATTGCCGCACACATTGGGGCCGACATCGTCGGTCCTTTTGCTTCCCCTCCCGGTGATGCCGATCAGATTCAAATCGCTGCACTTGGTAGCATCGGGTCCGCGCAGAGTGGTGCTTTGAGCCACTTGTCCAGCGCTACCTATCGCAAATTTCTCGCTTCTACAAAGGCGTCTGCAGTGATCTTAACCGCCGAAGATGCGGTTCTCTGTCCATGCCCGGGTTTGGTGGTGGCAAGACCCTATTTGGCCTTTGCCCGAGCCTCTCAGCTCTTCGATCATAAAACCGACCGGTTTGAACCCTCCATTCACCCCAGCGCTATTATCGATTCCACGGCAAGTATTGGAGAGGGGGTATTCATCGGTCCAAACGTGGTGGTGGGAGCCAATGCGCTGATCGGTGCTGGAGCCATCGTTCAAGCCAATACGAGTGTTGGCGAGGGTTCCGTGGTGGGAGAGCACACCACCCTATGGCCAAATGTGACCCTGTATCCTCAAGTGACCCTTGGCCATCGGTGCACGGTACATTCTGGGGTGGTTCTGGGAGCTGCCGGCTTCGGTTATACCCCGGACGAGAAGGGGCATTTACAGACCATCGCCCAGTTAGGCGGGGTGCGAATTGGCAACGATGTTTCCATCGGCGCTGGAACCACCATCGACTGTGGTGCTATCGATGACACGATCATTGAGGATGGGGTGAAAATCGATAACCTAGTACAAATCGGCCATAACTGTAAGGTCGGTGCACATTCACTGATTTGCGGCTGCGTTGGTTTGGCTGGTAGCACAGAGATTGGCCGCCACTGTGTGCTGGCCGGTGGCAGCGGTGTTGGGGGCAAACACCCGGTGAAAATCTGCGATCAAGTGGTCATCAGCGCCAAGACCACGGTTACTCAGTCCATTGATAAACCTGGTATTTATTCCGGGTCCATATTGGCCACCGAGCACGGAACCTGGCTACGAAACGCAGTGAAATTCAGCGCATTGGGCGAGTTGTTCAAGCGCGTAAAGAAATTAGAAGATGGGAACCCCAATGAGTGACGTAAAGACTATTACTGAGATATTCGACTACTTGCCCCACCGATATCCGTTCTTGCTCATCGATCGGGTAACGGCCATAAACCCCGGGGAACGGATCGAGGGTTATAAGAACGTTACCGCCAACGAAGAGCTGTTTAACGGGCACTTTCCCGGCAGGCCCATATTACCGGGTGTGTTAATTCTAGAGGCCATGGCTCAGTTGTCTGGGGTACTAGCTTTCGAAACCAAGGGCACGCGCCCGGCGGACGGTACAAATTACTTATTTGGTGGCGTGGAAAAAGCCCGGTTTCGACGGCAGGTGATCCCGGGAGATCGTCTGGACATCGTCAGTAAAATCGCAGCGGACCGAAAAATCATGATGAAGTTCGAGTGCGAGGCCTATGTAAACGGTGAGATGGCCTGTTCGGCCATGCTGACTGTGGTGGAGCAGTCCTCATGATTCACCCAACGGCCATCGTCGATTCTAGCGCCTCCTTAGGAGACGGTGTGAAGGTCGGCCCTTACTGTGTTGTGGGGGCGAATGTGGTCCTTGGCGACAACGTTGAGCTCAAGTCTCACGTCGTGGTTAAAGGCCCAAGTGTGATCGGTGCCGGAGTCTGTATTTATCAATTCGCCACGGTGGGGGAGGATACGCCAGCCTTTGCCTATGCCGGAGAAGATTCCATATTGGAGATTGGCGAAGGCACTACGATACGCGAGGGCGTTACCATTCATCGG
>JAQWIX010000157.1 GCA_029248675.1 Pseudomonadales bacterium
CCACCGTCTGGGCCCTACTTATGTGAGCTGGTTCACATTCAGTAGTTACATGGGGACATAGGGAGGTTGGGCGGCCCGTGGCTGCTGGCGAGAGCGCCCAGGAGACAGGGCAGCGGTGACGGAGACGGACACCTTCCATGCAATCAGAGACAGCTTTGGGTAGCCAGACCGATTTCAGTGGACGCCTAGGGGGCTACCAGGCCAGCCGAAGTCGCGTCTTGATCCAAGTTTAGATTCGCGTGGTCTCAGGCCTCGGCACTCACGACAACTCCATCTGTCCTTGGACAATCCGTTACAAACTGCTACGCGCGTTGCGGAACAACCGAAGCCAAGGGCCATCCTCCTGCCATTGAGGATCTCGCCAGACATTTTGGATACTGCGGTACACCCGCTCGGGATGCGGCATCATGGCAAGCACGCGCCCTTGGGCTGCGGTTAGGCCCGCAAGCCCCTCCGGTGCACCGTTGGGGTTATCTGGATAGCGTTCCGTAATCGCGTGGTTGGCATCCACGTACCGCAGAGCAACTTGGGGGGCAGTAAGCGCCGGCCCATGGCTACTACGAAACTCTGGGCGGCCCTCGCCGTGAGCCACGGCAACAGGCATAACACTCCCCGCCATGCCCGCAAGCCATGGACTGGCGTTGTCCTGGATTTGCACCAATACCGTCCTGCCCTCGAATTGTTCACTGCGGTTACGCACAAAAGCGGGCCAGTGATCGGCTTCCGGGATCAAGCTATGCAACTGAGACAGCATCTGACAGCCGTTACAGATACCCAAGGACAGGGTATCAGCGGCAAAAAACGCCGCGAACTGATCCCGTAAGCGAGCATCTTGCAAGATGCTCTTGGCCCAACCGCCACCAGCACCCAAGACATCACCATAAGAAAACCCACCACAGGCGACGAGCGCTTGAAACTCAGCAAGTGAGCGTTGTCCAGTGACCAGATCAGACATATGTACGTCAACACAGTCGAACCCTGCCGCATCAAAGGCTGCAGCCATTTCGATCTGACCATTGACCCCCTGCTCTCGCAGCACGGCGATGGTAGGTTTAGTCTTGCCTAGTACATTCGGCACATGGCTTGGATCGAAGGTCAGTTTGGCATTGAGGCCAGGATTGTCCTCTTTAGACGCCCTGATGCCTGCAAATTCCTCGTCGGCGCAGGCGGCGGAATCCCGTCGTCGCTGCATGAGGTAGCTGGTCTTGGCCCATAGCTGCTGGAGGTCGCTGCGTGAACCCGAGAAGAGTTCGCGCTGGTCTTGCCCTATGATCACGCGGTCATCGGCTCGAAGTTTGGCCACGACTTGGCAACCACCCGGAGCTTGCTCCTCAAGGTCTGCCAAGTGGCCAGCGGCGATCTGCAAGACAAAACCAATCTCTTCGTTAAACAGGGCTGGCAGAACCTGGGCTGTCGAGGGAATCTCAATATCCAGCCCGGTGCGGCCGGCAAAGGCCATTTCCAGCAACGTGGCAAGCAAACCGCCGTCGGACCGATCGTGCATGGCCAGTATCTTGCCTTGGCGCTTCCAGTCGAGGATCAGATTCAGCAGGTTTTTGAATGCCGCCGGATCCGACACATCAGGGGCTTCATTGCCCAGTTGACTGTATACCTGAGCTAGAGCACTGCCCCCCAGTCGCTGACCGCCGAGATCCAACAGCACCAGTACCGTGTGATCGTTGTTCTGTACCTCTGGGGTCACCGTCAGGCGCGTGTCTGTTACCGGAGCAAAACTGCTGCAAATAAGGGTCACGGGGGACACTACGGCCTTGGCATCCCCGCCATCCTGCCAGCGGGTTTGCATGGATAACGAGTCCTTGCCCACTGGAATGGCAATTCCCAGAGCCGGACAAAACTCCTGTCCAACGGCGGTAACCGCATCAAAGAGCGCCTGCTCTTCCGCGTTATCTCCGGCCGCTGCCATCCAGTTTGCCGAAAGCACCACCCTGCCAAGGGACTCAATGTCTGCGCTTAGAATATTGGTCAAAGACTCAGCCACAGCCATCCGCGCGGCGGCTTTGGGATCGATAAGAGCCAAGGGGCTGCGCTCGCCCATGGCGAAAGCTTCACCAGCGTAGGTTCGGTATCCGGACAGGGTAACCGCCGCATCCGCCACAGGCACCTGCCATGGGCCAATCATGGGTTGGGTCGCCACCATACCGGTGATACTGCGGTCACCGATGGTAATTAAGAACTGCTTGCTGGCTACCGCAGGGAACTGTAGCACCCGCGAAATGGCCTCTTCCAGAGTCACTTGGTTCAGATCCAAGCCGGGTAAGGCGATCGCCTGCCGACTGAATTGGCGCGTCATTTTTGGCGGCTTGCCTAGTAACACGTCGAGAGGCAGGTCTACCGGAGCGTTATCAAAGTGAGCGTCTTCGACCAGCAATTGGTCACCGGACTGAGAGCGGCCCACTAAGGCGTAGGGGCATCGCTCACGTACGCACAGCGCCTCAAAATCTGCCAGCTGGTCTGCCTGAATGCCCAGCACATAGCGCTCTTGGGCTTCGTTACACCAGATCTCCAGTGGGCTCATGCCGCTGTCGGCGCGCAGTACGTTGCGCAGTTGGATGGTGCCACCGGTATTGGCGTCGTGGATCAGTTCGGGTAGCGCGTTGGAAAGCCCGCCAGCACCCACGTCGTGAATCAACAAAATGGGGTTAGACTCACCGAGGGCACAGCAACGGTCGATAACCTCCTGACAGCGCCGCTCCATTTCCGGATTGCCACGCTGCACGGATGCAAAGTCCAAATCCGATGAACTACTGCCTGAGGCCATACTGGACGCAGCACCGCCCCCCAAGCCGATCAACATAGCTGGGCCACCCAGCACCACCAATGCCGTGCCTTCTGGGAAGTCTTTGGCGTGCACATGATCGTGGCGCACGCTGCCAACACCACCCGCAATCATCACAGGCTTGTGGTATCCGCGAACCCTAGTAGCGGACTCTTGGTACTCGAAGGTGCGGAAGTAACCGTTTATCCCGGGCCGACCAAACTCGTTGTTGAAACTTGCCGCGCCGATGGGACCTTCCAGCATGATATCCAATGCCGAGACCATATGGTCTGGCTTACCGGTTTCTAGCTCCCAAGGCTGGGGTAGCTCGGGCAGGTTCAAATGGGAGGTCGTGAACCCGGTAAGTCCCGCCTTGGGCTTGGATCCTCGGCCCACGGCCCCCTCGTCACGAATCTCGCCGCCTGCACCGGTTGCCGCGCCGGCAAATGGGGCTATGGCTGTTGGGTGATTGTGGGTTTCCACCTTCATCAGGATGTGCGCGGGTTCCGCAGCGAACTCATAGTGCTGGCTTTGTCCGTCCACCCACAGACGATCCACTTGAGGCCCCTCAATCACTGCTGCGTTATCGCTGTAGGCGCTGAGAATACCCTCACCGTTGATGTGGCGATGGGTGTTGCGGATCATCCCAAACAGCGAAACGCTCTGGGGCAGCTGATCGACAATCCAGTCTGCGTTGAAGATCTTATGCCGGCAATGCTCGGAGTTGGCCTGAGCAAACATCATCAGTTCCACATCCGTAGGGTCGCGCTGCAGCTTTTGATAGGCATTGAGCAGATAGTCGAACTCGTCTTCGGACAGAGCCAAACCCAAGCGCGTGTTGGCTTCGGCCAAAGCCGACAAGCCGCCCTCGAGAACACTCACCCGCTCAACCGGCTTAGGTGCTGCCTGATCAAACCAACGGTCGAAATTTTCTTCTGACCAATATTGTTCGGTCATGCGGTCATGGAGGGAATCTAAATCCACCAGAGACAGGTCTGTCTCGGGAGCCACGTACCAGCGCAGGCCCCGCTCCACTCGAGCCACGATATCCAGCCCACACCGGCCAAAAATGTCACTGGCCTTGCTAGACCACGGAGAGATGGTTCCGCTACGGGGCAGCACGGTAACTAGGCGGGTGCCTTGCTTCACCGGCAAATCCTGGGTGGGGCCATAGCTGAGCAGCTGATCGATGGCCAATTGCTCATCCGGCGTTGGCGACTGTTTAAGCTCCAGCAGGTGAACAAATTCAGCGTACACCACATGGGGGACTACTGCTTGGACCTTGGCCAAAGCAAATGTCGATAAGGCCGCCGGGCCGTCAAGGAGCACAGGGGTCACAGAACCGGGAGTCGTCAAAATGCTAGCCTATCGCGAAGTGACAAAACCGAATGTTAAACCAATGTGGATGAGGAGTCAGGGAATCCGATATCAAAGCTCTGTTTCCGGCTTAACGGCGCTGAGAAAAAAACACGCGCATCCGATCCCCGCACTCGCCCTCAAGAACCCCTTCCACCACATCAAAACGATGATTGGTTGACTGGTGGTCAACGATGCTGTGACTGCTGACAGCTCCGGCCTTGGGCTCTCGAGCGCCGAATACCACGCGCCCCACTCGGGCATGAATCAACGCGCCTACACACATCAGACAGGGCTCGATGGTGACGTACAGGATGCTGCCCGGCAGACGGTAGTTGTTCTCGGCTCTTGCTGCTTGTCGAAGGGCTAGGATTTCCGCGTGAGCCGTAGGGTCGTGACCGCGGATAGGGCTATTAGCACCCTCCCCGATTACCTTCCCGTTTTGCACCAGCACCGCTCCGACAGGCACCTCTCCCGCAGCTGCCGAAACGTCTGCGAGAACCAGCGCTCGCTGCATATGAATCACATCGCTGCCTTTGACCTGCCCGGTTACCTTGTAATGGCGAGAAAATTCCTTGGTCAAAGCGCCCCAAGAACTGTCAGCAACACGCTGCTGATGGGCCATAAACGCCTCATCATTAGCAAAGCGCTCGCTTACGATGAAACACAGCGGATCATCCGTCGATTGACGCACCTCAAAGGCCTGACAACCCGGTTCGGCTTGGGTTAGGGCGATATGTTCGAATAGGGCGCGTTGGATCGGTACAAGCTGTTTTTTTGGTACCCAGAGTTTCCCCTGCAATGACACCATCGAGTTTCCTTAACGCTGGTTTCTAATGGCGAGTCTACCCACATTGGTATGTTGCAGACAGCCCGTGGATTGTTTGCCGCCATGATTTAGCTAGGCACCAGACTATATAGGCTCTTTCATCAACATATTCATCGGCCCTTTCGGGTTTGCCCCGGCGGCTCTTCGTGCGATCCTGTGCTCTCAAATTAAAGCAATAGAGGGAATGTCATGAGTGAGGAACAAGCCATCATCGTTGAGCGCCGCGGGCGCGTCATGGTGATTACGTTGAACCGGCCTGAGGCCATGAACGCAATCAACGGTGCTCTGTCCAACGGCCTGTGGACGGCAATTCAAGAACTGGACGCGGATGACTCCTTGGCAGCCGGGGTTATTACCGGCAGCGGCCGCGCCTTTTGCGCGGGCATGGACTTAAAGGCCTTTGCCCGAGGCGAAGACATCGGTCCGTTGAACCAATTCGTCCGATCCGGTGCCAAAAAACCCTTAATAGCAGCGGTTAATGGCTTCGCGCTGGCCGGTGGCTGCGAAATCATGCTCACCTGCGACCTCATCGTCGCCGCCAAGGGCGCCAAAATTGGTATCCGCGAAGTAAAAGTCGGCCTCTTCGCCGCCGCTGGGGGCGTTTTCCGGCTGCCTGCGCGAGTTGGCTACGCCAAGGCTATGGAAATGGCACTAACTGGCGAACCCATCACCGCCGAAGAAGCATTGGATGCGGGCCTACTGAGCTCACTCACCGAATCTGGCGAAGCGCTGGATGCGGCCATCAAGCTAGCTGAGAGCATTGCGGAAAACGCACCACTGGCAGTGAACGCATCCAAAGAGTTGGTTCGTGCCGCAGCCATGGGCATTGAAGAGGACAAGCTCTGGGAGATGCAGATTCCGCTGCAAAAGTCCGTGTTTAGTTCCAACGATGCCAAGGAAGGTCCAGTGGCCTTCGCTGAGAAACGCGCGCCGAATTGGACGGGCACCTAGGCGACAACACGACAAACGAAAAAAGGGCCGAAGGGCCCTTTTTTTGTGACTACAATTTATCAGAGGACCGTCAATCATTTTTTTGCAGGCATAAAAAAAGCCACCCGAAGGTGGCTTTCCTCGATCAATCGCCCTTCAACTAGTAGCCGAAGTTGTAGCGAATTGATGCACCAACAATGCGTGGCTCGGTCAGGAAGTAGTTCCTGTAGAAACCAGACGTGTCGGAGGTCAGGTAGTGACCTGTGATGTTGTCTTCGTCCGCCAAGTTGCGAGCCCAGGCGCGAGCGCCCCACTTGCCGTCAGCTGATTCGAAGATCAAAGACAGGTTGAACTGGTCCCACGACTCAATAACGTCACCGCTGGTGTTGAACTCGCGGGCATACATGTCGTCCTGCCAGTAGTAGTCCATCCGTACGATTAAGTCGCCGTCAAACACAGGTGAAGGCATCGAGTAAGCAACACCTAACTTCAAAGTATGCTCCGGTGAATTCGGTAGGCTGTTGCCTCCTAGGTCCTGAG
>JAQWIX010000166.1 GCA_029248675.1 Pseudomonadales bacterium
AGGCCTAAGTCCATTGGTTGTCCTTTTTGTGTTTATCTTTGTGGTTTCGTTTCATTGCCGCAACAGGTGACTCGGGCTTGATGGCCAGAGTGGCCATGGAGGTAGGCATATAATCATTTAACAGGGTGGCTTGGGTATCCCAGCGATCCTCATAAAATCCGGCAATCATAAGGCCTGCCTCCAGCTGGCCGCCGATTTGGCTTTGTAAACTGTGAGAAAATTCCAGTGCCTCACCCCTTTGTTGCAGAGCCATGATCTGTTTATGGCTGAGCTGCTCAATGTCGGCAAAGGGCAAGGAAAAGCTCACCTCTAGAGGGCCGCCTGCATCAATGTCCTCATGATCGAACATAAAAAAGTCCGGGTTCATAAAGCCAGAAAGTAAGCGCCCGCCGGGTCTCAAAATTCGGGCACAGTGCCGCCATACCGGCAGGATGTGTTCGGAAAAGACATTGGAGACCGGGTGGAATATTAGGTCGAAGGTCTCGTCCTGAAAACGTGATAAATCCGCCATGTCGCCCTGTTCTAAGGCAATGTTCAGGCCCTCTCGTTCGGCAACCAGTTTGTCTTTGTCGAGCTGTTCCAGGGAGTTATCGAAGCTGGTGACCTGAGCGCCGGCTGCGGCAAAGATGGGGACTTGCTGTCCGCCTGCCGATGCCAAGCCTAAAACTTGTTGGTGCTTTAGATTGCCAAACCACTCGGCAGGAACGGTCTTTTTAGGCGTTAAAACCACCTGCCAAATACCGCTTCTGGCGGCGGCAACTTCCTCTGGGGAAACCGGCTGCACCCAAGGGCTTTGTTGTTGGCGGGACTGATTATCCCATGCGATCTGATTGTGCTTAACGATGTCCAATGTTTTGTTGCGGCCTCTCAACCTGCAGGATTCGGCAGTCGGCGGATTTGCTGATAAAAGATACCTAGCGCACACAGGGTCAAGAGCGCCGATACCCAGAAAGCACTGCCCGGTAGATAGATTGGCGCGCTGGCAGATGTGAAATAGGTAAAGGTCTGAGTCAGCAGTAGGGGGCCTACGATCATCGCGATACTGCTCATGCTAGCCATAATGCCTTGTAGCTCGCCCTGACTGTCTGCGGGCACTTGGTTAGACAATATGCTGTTTACCGACGGTCCCGCCAACCCGCCAAGGGCTGATACGCCGCACCAAAAGTAAAGGGCAGCGGAGCTACCCGCAGTGGCCACACCGACAAAGGCAGCGACGGTGGCGGTGACGCCAAAATACGCGCAACGAACCGGCCCAAACTTGGGGATGACAATGCGCAGCAACCAACCTTGAACGATTACCGACATGACCCCGACAAAGGCCATAGAAAAGCCCACGTCCAGAGGCGTCCAAGCGAATTTTTCGATGGTGTAAAAGTTCCAGTTCGATGGCCATATGTGATGGCCGATATTGTTCAGGAACACCGCAAAAATCAGACCAATGAGCAAAGGGTATTTGCCAAGTTGCGCTAAGGACCCCCAAGGGCTTGCCCGGCTGATATCGAAGGGCCGTCTATTCTCAGGCGCTAAGGTTTCACGGAAAAACAGTAGTCCGTAGAGCGTATTGATAAAGGCAAGCCCGGCAGCGATGAAGAACGGGGCGCGAATATCCCAAGCGCCAATGATGCCACCCAAGGCCGGGCCTACGATGAAACCAAGACCAAAAGCGACCCCGAGCAAACCAAAGTTTTGGGCCTTATCTTCGGGCGTACTGACGTCGGCAATAAGCGCATTGGCGATGGCGTAGGTGGCGCTGGTGATGCCGGTGAGCAGACGGCCTAAAAACAGCATCCACAAGGCGGTGGCAAAACCAGATAACAGATAGGAGCCGCCGTAAACGCACAGTGATAAAACCAGCAAGCGCTTGCGTCCGTAGGCGTCGCTCAGATTCCCCAACAGGGGGGCGAATAAAAAGTTGGTTATGGCATAGCTGAAGATCAGATAGCCGCTTAGTGCAGAGGCTTCGGACAAACTGACTTGGCCGACGAGCACCAGGAACTGCGGCAAGATGGGAACGATGATGCCGAAGCCCACGGTATCTATGAACACGGTGATGGTGACGAAGATCAGGGCATGTTTCTTATGCATGATATGAGTTCCTAATCCTCAATCCGAAGGCCGCATCATAAACCAATTGTGCTTCTGCAACGGTCGACTAGTCCCGCAAATTCATAGGATCAGCGGCGACCTTCGGGTGATTCTCAACCGAAGGTGAGGCCATCAGCCTTCGCTGCTGTGCTGTGGCGTTTGGGTAGTTTTCCAGGTCGTAAGGGATTTTGGCCCAACTAGAATGGGGCGGACTGTATTTAAACAATAGGGCGCGGCGCTCTTCCTTGCCCACCCAGGGAGCGGTGCCGTGAATCAAGGCTTCGGTAAAAATAAGCACATCGCCGGCCTTCAGTTCCGGCTGAATCACATAGTCCGGGCGACGTTCCTGTCGGAGCACCTCTACGGGAACGGATTGAATGAAATTGGTTTTATGGCTGCCGGGTACGCAGACGAAACCGCCGTCACCGGGGCCGGCGTCGGCAAGCACCCAAGTGGCCACGGTCAGGCCGTTGCGAATCACTCCATCGTGATAGTGGTACCAATGATCGCTTTCGTACCGCATGGGGCCACCGTGAATGTCCTGGCCCTGTGCCCCGGGCTGCATAAAGATGGAGTAATCGTGATCTGCCCTCAGTCTAGGGCCAATCAGTTCTTGCAGATAGGGCAGGACGGACGGGTGATCCATCAGATCCAGAAACGGCTCGCCCCACTGGCTGATTGCCTCAGTGCGGCGAAACAGGCCGTCATTTGGCTGGCGCGGCCAATGTGCATCGCTAAGCCGAGAAAGGGTTGAACATTCTTGACTAGTTAGCACACCAGGAATAACAAGATAGCCCTGCAGGTCGAATCGAAATTTTTCTTCTTCACTGAGCATGTCAGGCCTGCGGTAATTGCTGAACTTGGTAGTAGGGGAGTATGTTAGCTGAGGGGGTAAGGTACGGCGATAGCGACGATGCCGCGACCCAGAACAATGTAACGTCGACAAACAGGCAGAGGCTATGGATTTTAAGTTGGATCGTGATTGGCGCGAACCGGTGCGGTATCCCGACCCGGCCATTGAAGTGTTAGATCCCAGATTCAGTCAATACGTTCTGGGCAGTGCGGCTCTGGAGCGACTGTGGACTGGCGGGCGTTGGTTAGAGGGTCCGGTGTGGTTCGGAGATCAGCAGCGACTACTGTTCAGCGACATTCCCAACGATCGCATCATGAGCTGGTCTGCTGTGGACGGCGCGATCAGTGTTTTTCGCCACAACGCAAATTACACTAACGGCAATACCCGAGACCGGCAGGGCAGGCTGGTTTCCTGCGAACATGGCCGGCGAGTAACTCGTACAGAGATAGACGGCACGGTGACGGTGTTACTGGACTCCTTTGAGGGTAAACGACTCAATGCACCCAACGATGTGGTTGTCCATCCAGACGGCAGCATTTGGTTCACAGACCCCGGTTATGGCAGCCTAGGGCACTACGAAGGACACAAGGGCGATCTGGAGTTACCCACCCGGGTTTACCGAATCGACGGTGATACTGGTGCGGCAACGGTGGTGGAAGACACTTTGGAAAAACCGAACGGCCTAGCCTTTTCACCGGACTACAAAACGTTGTACGTCAGCGACACTGGCGTGAGCCATAAACCCGGACACCCCAGACAAATTCACGCTTTCGATGTCACGGGTTCAAGCGCGCTTTCCAACCACCGAGTTTTTTGTGACCTTGGTAACGCCATACCAGATGGATTTCGTGTCGACATTGATGGCAATGTTTGGAGCAGCGCTGGTTGGGCAGGTGAGCAGGAAGACGGCGTCCAGGTGTTCGCTGCCAATGGCGACAAGATAGGGGCAATCCATACCCCGGAAGGTGTATCTAACCTGTGCTTTGGCGGGACCAAACGTAACCGGTTATTTATGACCGGTGCCCAATCGGTCTACAGCCTGTATACCGAAACCCAAGGCATGCCCTACGCCTAGCTGAGGCTATTCGGTTAGATAATGCTCGAGACCATCCAGCGATTGCTCGCTAGCTTCAAGCCGAGCAATGGTTTGCAGATGCACCTCATCCGGTCCGTCGTAAATGCGGAAGGCCCTAGCTTTGCCAAAGGCTCGAGCCGCCGGCGTGTCGCCAGTTACGCCGCGAGCACCGTATAGCTGAATGCATCGATCAGCGATGTCCTGATACATCTTGGCCACCGCGACTTTGATCATAGAGATTTGCTTGCGAGCAGCTTTGTTGCCAATGGTGTCAAGCAAATGAGCGGCCTGCTGCACTAACAAGCGGCATTGATCCAGTTCAATACGTGACAAGCTGATGGCCGCTTGAGTAGAGCTGTACTCGTCGATGCGTTTTCCAAAGGTGCTGCGGGCCGGAGATCGCTTCACCATCAAACTGATTAAGACCTCGCACTCTCCAATTGCCCGCATGCAATGGTGCAGCCGCGCCGGACCCAGTCGAGCCTGTCCAATAGCAAACCCCGCACCTTCTTCGCCCAGCAGGTTGGTCACCGGAACGCGCACGTTGTTGAACTCTATTTCCGGGTGGCGGTTGGTTTCCGACAAATGATCGAATACCGGCAGATTGCGCACTACGTTAATGCCAGGGGTATTTCTGGGGACCAACACCAAGGATTGCCGCTTTGACTTCGGCCCATCCGGGTCCGTTACGCCCACCAACACGATTAACTCGCAGTTGGCGTGAGATGCGTTTGAGGCAAACCATTTGCGGCCGTTGATGACGAACTCGTCGCCATCTCGCTCAATTCGTGTTTCTAAATTGGTGGGATCTGACGAGGCCGCGTAGGGTTCAGTCATGGCAAAGGCAGAACCAATGTCACCTTCGAGCAGCGGTTGAAGCCACTGCTTCTTTTGCTCGTCGTTAGCAAAAAGCTGCAGCAGTTCCATGTTCGGCACATCTGGCGCGTTGCAATTGAAAACGTGGGAGCCCCACTCAAGCCGCCCTAAAATCTCAGCCACCGCGGTGAACTCAAGGTTGGTCAATCGCATTCCTGGTTCATCGTCACCCAGTCGAGGCAGCGCCATATTCCAAAGCCCCAACCCTTTGGCTTCAGCGCTCAAAGTTCGCTGGATTTCTGGAATAGCTTGTCCGGCATGGGCCTGCTGTTCCCAAACTTTGTTGTTGGGTAGTACGCGCTGGCAAAAAAACGCTTCGACTTGAGCCGCGATGTCGGTGGCGCGCTGAGGCAGTTCAAACATTATCTTCCTCCGATTGTCTCCAAGAGTATGCCGGTGAACCCAAAGGCTTTGAAGTGCGGATAATGTCGGCCATTAAATAATGCTGGAGGCTTGAGCCTGATCTGGCAAAATTACTAAATCGAACTCAAGGCGGGTGACTAAAAACGTGACAGCAAAACTATTGGTCAAGCGGGCGGGAAGCACCGTTGTGGCTGGGTTGTTAATTGTGGCGATGGCGGTAGCCGCCAACGCTGGGGCGGATATTGAAGCCGCACCTGATATCACCGGACCGGCAAAACGCCCGAATATTGTTTTGCTGCTGGCGGATGACTTGGGTTATTCGGACCTTGGTGCCTATGGTAGCGAAATTCAAACCCCGAATTTGGACCGGCTGGCAGCATCTGGGCTACGCTTTTCTAATTTCCACGTGGCCGCTTCTTGCGCCCCGACTCGAGCCATGTTGATGACTGGGTTAAACAGCCACAGTGTGGGCGTTGCGAACATTCCTGAAGCAATCCCAGAGGATCAAGCCCACGCTCCGGCTTATCAGGGTGTAATGCACACCCATGTGCCAACCATTGCCGAGCAACTCCAAGCCGCAGGTTATCGCACAGTGATGACGGGCAAGTGGCACTTGGGTATGGATCCAGAGCGGCGGCCCAGCGCCCGAGGGTTCGACCGAACCTTTATGCTAGCGGACACCGGCGCGGATAACTGGCGTCACCGTTCTTATCTACCCATCTACGAAACAGCTAATTGGTTTGAGGACGGCGAACCCATCACTCTGCCAGATGACTTCTATTCCTCTGAGCATCTGGTGGATAAGGCCATCGAGTACATTGGCAACGATGGCGAAGAGCCTTTTTTTGCCTACGTTGCTTTTCAGGCCGTGCATATACCCGTGCAAGCGCCGGCAAACTTTCGAGATAAATATCTGCAAACCTATGTTGGTGGTTGGCATGCCCTGCGGGCAGCTCGCAGTGAGGGGCTCGTCGATGCAGGAATTCTGCCGGATCGGCTGCAGGGAAGGCCCATGCCTACCACTTCGGATTGGCAGAGCTTGACCCCAGATCAGCAGGCCTTTGAAGCAAAAGGCATGGCAGTGTACGCGGGAATGGTCGATGCCATGGATCATCATATCGGCCGGCTAATAAACCATGTTGACCTGATGGGCGAGCTGGACAATACGGTGTTTATTTTTCTTTCGGATAACGGCGCTGAAGGGTCATTGGCCACTCGAAATATCGGTGGCGAAGCCCGAGCACCGACCGGGCCTTTTCGTGCGTGGATGTACACCGAGGGCTTTAATACCGACATAGAAACGCTTGGCGAGCGCGACAGCTATCATGATATTGGCCCTGCCTGGGCCAGCGCTGCTGTAGGCCCTTTGGCTTGGTACAAATTTTTTGCCGGTGAAGGCGGCTTGCGGGTGCCCCTGATAATTAGTGGGGCAAGCAATGGTCAGAACATTGCAGCAACAACCGGTGGTGTCAGTCCTGTACTGGGCTGGGCGACGGACATTGCGCCCACCATATTGGAGCTTGCTGGCATTGAAACCTTAGACAGCCTACCGGGTAAAACCCTCGTGCCGTTGATATCAGGCGAGACCACTGAGCTTCGTGCTGTTAAAGAAGGCATAGGCTACGAGTTGGGCGGCAACAAGGCGTTTTTTAGAGGCAGCTATAAGCTGGTGTACAACCGCTACGGCTCAGATAACCGCTGGCAGTTGTTCAATTTGGCCGCAGACCCCGCCGAGAAAACAGATCTAAGTGCAGCCGAGCCTCAGCGCTTCAATGCCATGTTGAAGGCTTACAACGCTTGGGCCGAAGCTCAGGGTGTATTGCCAGTGGCCGACGATTACCACCAGGGTCGGACGGTGATGCTTAAAGGCATACTCAATCGTCCCGGTTTGCTGGCTACCGTTGCGCTGCTGTTGTTACTACCGGTTTTGATACTGATAGCGCTGGTCGTCTGGCTGTTTAGGCGTCGAAAAGTAAATTAGTCGTCGATCAGTGCAACGCAGCGAGTCCAGCCAGCGCTGGCGTTGGCAATTTTCACTGGGAAGCAAGCAACGGTAAAGCCATTGCCGGGCAGGGCTTCAAGATTGTGAAGCTTTTCCATCTGCCAGTAGGGTATTTCGCGGCCGGCTTTGTGACCTTCCCAAATCATGCTCGGGTCTGGATTTTCCGCCCATTTCTTAGCCGTGTGATTGAACGGCGCATCCCACGACCAGCCGTCAGTACCCACCACCCGCACACCGCGCTCAGTCAGATACATCGTCGCTTCTCGACCCATGCCGCAGCCGGCATCCACGTAGCCAGGTTCTGCATAAACGGAACCCGCTCGAGTATTCACTAGGACGATGTCTAGGGGCTGCAGGTCATGACCAATGCGCGCCAGTTCCGTTTCGATATCTGCTGCGCTGACGAGATAACCGTCTTCATAGTGACGGAAGTCCAGCTTCACGCCGGGTCTAAAGCAGTAATCTAACGGCGTTTCGTCGATGGAGGGAGCCGGATCTGCACCGTTATTGGTGGTGGAGTGAAAGTGCCAAGGCGCGTCCATGTGGGTGCCGTTATGCGTAGACAGCGTGATGGTTTCAACAGCCCAGCCCTCGCCGTCAGGTAAATCGGAAGCCTGTAGGCCCGGGAAAAAGTGCGCCAGACCGTTGGCTGTTTCAGCGTGATTACGATACGTCACCTTGGGGCTACCCCCGGGATGATCACTGTGCTCGTTGTTGTCGATGGATACAGATAAATCGATAAAGCGTGTCATGGCGTGCCCCCTCTGGTCATTAGGCAGATGCTATCACTATAGCGATTCGCAATTACTGGGAAAGTAAGGTGCTCAACTTTGGCAGGAAAAACTCTTGCACAATCAGGCCGGTTTCAAGTTTGTCGTTGTGCCAATGGCACCCGCGCCCGGGTGAGCCATTTGCAAGGTGCAGATATTGCACTGTTGTGCCTCGTCGCCATTCAGGATCTTCAAACAGCAGTTCCGCCAGCGGTCGGTTTCGCAGTTCTGTTAAAGCATCCATGCCCGCTCCGGGAAGCGTTACCGTTCTGGCCAGAACGACAGGTTCTTCGTTAACGGTTAACGCGATATGGCGGGCGTAAATGGAATTCTCGGTGATAAGAGCTTCGCGCTCCCAGTATTGACCAGACTCCAAACCCTCCCCTAACAGGACCAGCCCCGGGGCTGCGCCGAATTGGGTAGTCAACTTCGCTGTCAGCGATGTTGTTAGCCGCAGCCACGTTGTCAATGTGTCCGGCGTGTTTGTCGCAGCCAGCGAGTCCACGGCATTGGCATGACGCAACCTTAGGACTGTCGCTTCGATGTCGAGAGGTGAAGTGTTGGCGTCGGTCTGGTTGGGCAAGGTTTTAGGGTCTTTAGTGAAAGCACAATGCTATCAACCTCGTCAAAGTGCGTCGTTGTTCAATTGCTAACATTTTTTTGGTCCCAGTCCCTGTCGTCACTTGCAGCACCAAGCTAAGCTTATGGTTGAAATGAGCGGGGTGTGATTGTGAATAAATTTCCTCAGCGCGCAGGGTTGGCCGACGGCGATCAGGGTGATGAAAAAGCGCCTTACGATGTGGTGTATCTCAAAGACACCGACACACCCCTGCCTGAGACCATCAACTACCGCACCCGCTACGCCTACTTCAAGACTATCGCGCGAGGCGGCAAATCCCTGATCATGTCCTGTAAAGATCTGCACCTTTCTCGGGTGGTTTGCTACAAAACTCTGCGCCCGGAACTGGTCAATGACGCTATAGAACAGCGCCGCCTGCTGCGCGAGGCCAGGGTATCGGCTTTGTTACAGCATCCCAATACCGTGCCCACTTACGAGGTAGGGCGCGACAACAAGGGCAAACTGTATTTCACCATGAAGCTGGTTCACGGCTACACCCTGCGTGAGATCTTGGACTACCGTGAACGCTATGACCTTGGTCAACTGGTGGAAGTGGTGGTGCAAATTGCCCAGGCCCTTGAATACGCTCATACCCACGGGGTCATACATAGGGACGTAAAGCCTGAGAATATCTTAGTTGGACCCTACGGTGAGGTACTGCTGCTGGACTGGGGTCTGGCCAAAGTGTGGCATCCCGACGGCACAGACTCCGAAGATCCAGATGCCGAGGAAAATGAGGGCGCACCGGGCAAAACCATGACCGGACGCGGCAAGTTACAGGGCAGTATCTGCTACATGTCACCGGAGCAAATCAATCGGGACTCAGCCATCGATGGCCGAACCGATGTTTTCAGCTTGGGTTCGGTGTTGTACGAAATTCTCTGTGGAGCCAACCCAGCAGTTGGCGAAAATATGGAGGACCTTAAACGCAGCGCTCTAGAGGATGCACCTATTGCCCCAAGCACCATCAATGACCTTGCCATACCCCCGCGATTAGAAGCCCTAGCCATGCAGTGTTTGGCCAAGGATCCTGCTGGCCGACCACAAAGCGCTGGTGAGCTTATTCGAGAGCTAAACGAAGATTGGCGCTAACCGGGTACTCTCCATGGGTCTTTAAGGTGTGAAGGGCTGTGGACGCTCACTGTCCAGCACCGACACACGCTCGCCATAGCGCGCGAAACCCGCGTAATCCAAAATGGCGTGATGCTGCACGCTTCGGTTGTCCCACATGACCAAGGTATTCGGCTGCCATTTGACCCGGCACTGAATGCGAGGATTCGTCGCCGTGCGCTGATAAAGACCTTGCAGCAGCATGTCGCTTTCCCAGCGTGGAATGCCTTCGATGTGAGAGGTAAAGCTGCCGTTGGCAAAGAGGTAGGGACGGCCGTTTTCCGGGTGGCGGGGTACTAAGGGGTGGGAAGCCTTTGGATAGGTTTGCCCATCTCGCAAACGCACGCCGTAATTTCTCAGATCGATCTCACCGTCGTGGTAAGCGGTTTTGCTCAGCAGCAAAGACTGCAAAGCCGGCGACAACTCGTCAAAAGCTTCGTGCATGTTGGCGAACATCGTGTCGCCGCCGCCATTTTCCGGACACTTGGTGACATACAAAATGGACGCCTTTGGCGGGATTTCCTCGCAGGACACGTCGGAATGCCAAGCCTCGCCGTTAGTCAGTTTGGCATCAGGTTTTGTGTTGATGATAAATAACTCAGGGTCTTGCTGATTCATACCGTTGCGCTTGGACGGATGTATGTGCAGGTCGCCAAACAGCCGACCAAAGGCTTTGTGCTGGTCTCGGGAGAGAGTTTGATCGCGAAACATCAGAACGTGGTGTTTAAGAAACGCAGCTTTTATGGAGGACACCGCTTCCGGGCTAAGGTCAGCCAGATCAACGCCAGTGACTTCCGCGCCAACGGTGGGTGTGATTGAGGAGATATTCATAGGCCGCTGCTTTGATAACTAAGGATTCAGGCCACAGGATAGCCTTGGGTCAGAGCCGCGTCAGTAGACTGAAACGAGAAAAAGAGGCAAAAAAAAGGCCCCTTCATTTGAAGGGGCTCAGATTCGGAGCGCGCTTACTGCTCCATGGAGTAGGTGACTCCCAGCTTGATCAATCGCCCAAATGCATTGTGCGTGAAGGGATCATATGCAAGGTCGCCTCGGGCCTCTGGCGGATCTTCGTCCGCGATATTCACAATCGACAGAGACATGGTCCAATCTTCTAGACCGGCAAAAACGTAATGGCCGTCGAAGGTGGTATGGCTGTCGATGGTAGCCAAGTGTGAAAGGTCAGCAGGCGCACCGGTATCGTCGTAGGAACCTACGTGTCGAATAAACAGGCCTGCATAGTGCCCATCATTTTCAAAGGTTAGGCTAGCATTGGCCTGAAGCTCAGGCTTTGAGGTGAACGAAGGCCCTTGGTTGTAGTTCAAAAATCCCGCCAGATCACCGCCTGAGGCCAAGGTCACAGTGCCAGAAATATCCAGCTGATCTGCGCGTTCGTACTCCAGCAGATAGGTGGCATCGAACCCAAGGCCAAAGCTGCCGCCAAAGGCTTCAGCGAAGTCATACTTTAGCGAAAGATCGACACCTGAAGTGTCGATGTCTTGGCCATTGATCCAGTTGACAACAATCCTCTCGGTTGCAGCCAAGCTGGTATGGGCGGCCTCCGGGAAAATATGGGAGCGTAGCTCGTTGCAAATAGGGCTATCTGTGGCTGCGCCGCTGTCATCGATACAGTTGTTGCTGCTATAGGCGGTAATGATGTGATTAAAACTTTCGGTTTGGAACGAGTCTTCGAAGGCAAAAGACCACCAGTCCAGTGACCCATAGAAACGGTCATTTTGATAAATCACACCAAAGTTCGTGGATACGGCGGATTCGCTGGAAAGGTTCGGGTTGCCAACGGTGTCAATGGCCTTGAATGCCCCGGTTGGGCCCACATACGATAGCGCTGTCCCAGTGCCTCCTAGAATACTCTGAGGCGGGCCTCTAAATGTTGTAGAGGCAGAACCTCGCAGCGACCACTCTTGGCTGATGCGCCAATTAACGGCCAGCTTGGGATCCAGTGACGCACCAACATTACCGCCGTAATCCTCAAACCGCAGGGCAGCCTGTATGTCTACATCTTCTGTTAGTGGTATGGCGAGCTCGCCAAAGAAGGAGTAAACCGTTCGTTCGGTTTGTTCTTCGTCAGATGCTGCTAAGAACGCGGCGACACCAGTTTGCGCGATACAGTTCGGTGTTAGTTGATCGGCGGATACCAAACCAAGGGCGGCGCTGACTGGCAGCGTATATGGGCAAGGATTTACGGATCGGTCGGCAAACTCCCAGAAGTCTGAGACATATTGTTCATTCCTCGTTTGAGCGCCAAACGCGTAACCGATGGTGCCGCCGTCTAACTCCCACTTAGTATCGCCGCTGAATACGGCCTGAAAGACAAGTAACTCATTTTCCCGAGTCCAGCCGCGCTCGCCAATCAACCAGCGGCTGAGTGCGTCTGAGTTGGCAACCGCCGGATTGTAATCAGAGTTGGTCGCGCCGTTGACCGCAGAGAACTCTATGGCTCTTGAGAATGGGTTGTAGTATTCACAGCCGTTGGTGCCGGGAGCTGCAGCGCCCGGTGCAAGGGAGTAGGTGCCATCGCTGTTTTGAACAACGTCGGGGAGTGTACAGCTTGGTCCACCGTAGCCGCGCAGAGCCAGTCCCATCCGCTCGACGTACATATCCTGTCCGCCGATGAAACGATCGCGTTTCGAGTAAGAAACGCTCACGTCGTAATTTAATGGTTGCTAGTGGCTTTAGATGAGGACGCTTACGGTGCCAAAGCCGACAAAGCGGATCCGGTATATTTGGCTGCGGGTTGGCGGTGCCGGACGATGCGGTCTGTTATCAGGCATTTTGAAGCTGATGGGCTCATTCACCTTCGCCCCGGCAAACGCTATAAGAACCAGACGTTACGAACCCGGATATTCCCGACGCCTGCATTAGCTCCATATCTTTACCCCTTAGTCACGGATGTCGCGCAGTCTTTTGATGCGCCGTATGTTTTGTTTAACCGCCCCAGCGCAGTTTGGGAGTCTAGTATGAGCAACATAGTTTCTTGGGAGGAAGCTGAGTTACAGAAGATCAATGAGTTTCTAGAGCCCCATGACTGGGCTGCTAAGGGGCCGGTAAGACTTATCTATCACACAGACTTTCTTCATGGAGGCAGGCTGTACACACCCTATCAGAATATCCCGACACGTAGGGTGGACGTACGAAAGAGAACGCTCATTGACGGGGAACCTTTATCTGAGGTTGATTTCAGCGCAAACCAACTGAGGCTGCAGCTAGCTGTCTTATTTCAGCTTAATGCTGGCGATGACCCCTACGGTGAGATAGCAACCATCGCCTGTATACAAGATATTCAAACGATAAAGACTTTCATGGTGATTGCTATGGGAGCGGATAGCAGGGCCAAAGCTGCTGGCGCTTGTTGGAAAAAAGGTATTAACAAAACACAATTTGATGCAATCACAGAAGCAACGTGGCGAAGGTGGCCGAGGTTGGAATTGTTTACTGGCTGGACTCACCAAGGCCAGAATTTAGAAGGTCAGATCTTGAAAAAAGTGCTGCTTCAAGGTGCTGATGCCGGCATTGTATGTCTTCCGGTGCATGACGCTGTTGCGGTGCAAAGAAGACACGTTGACTGGGCGGTAGAAGCAATGACAAACGCTTGGGCGGAGATAGCATATGGCCTACGGCCGAAGGTTAAAGTTGAGTAGGTCGGGATCGCTTCCAGTCACTTTGAAGCTAACGTACTGCCCTTTAGTGGAGACAAGAAGTAGATGAAAAACTTTAGACGTTTAGTGCTGGGGTTAGTGTTGGTGTCTTTGGCTGGTGTTAGCTGGGGTCACAACATCACGATAACGGTCGAAAACATCAGTAAAGCAGGAGTACTACATAAAGCTATCTATGACTCCGAAGAAGCATTTGAAGGAGACGGTGGCGAGCGAGGTGGCCCTGCTCCGGGGATCGTGGACGGCTTAATTCTTGCTGCCGCGCCCGGTAATGTCAGCCATGATTTTGACCTCCCTACAGGTACTTACGCTATTGGCGTTTTCCACGACGTAAATGGAAACAACAGCCTAGACACAAATTTTCTTGGGATTCCCAAAGAACAGTATGGCTTTGGTAATGATGCTACCGGCAGTTTTGGGCCACCAAGTTTTAACGATGCAGCTATTACAGTGTCAAAAGATGCAATGCATAAGGTTATTTTGCGTTAGAGGAACAAGAGTAAATGAGAAACTTAAGAGGTTTAGTTCTGGGGTTGTTAGCCACATTGGCCGCTGCAGGGTGCGTGGGCGTCTCGAATGCAACAATCCAGTCTGAAGAAAATATGCGCCTCACCCATCAAGGAGGTGCGCCAAATACACGTCTCAGTATCCTAAGATCTGAGGCTCGTTGGTATGCGTACCTTTATTGTCAAAAACAGCGGAAGAGTGTCCGTGTGATAGCGTTTGAGGATGCTATGGGGCCATTTTTTATCGGAAATTTTCCTAAAACGGATATTATTTTTTCTTGTGACAGTTGAGAAGACGCAGAATTTCATTGGTAAGCGTTAGGGAGGTGTAGCCCTTCTTGCGAAGGAGCAGCACACATGCGAGAAGCGGGCTTTGACAGCTCGATTAACTGAATTATTTTTGGGCTTGAGGTTGACAGATTTGAAACTTCACCTCATGGGCTGAGGAAAAAAGGGGGCAAACATGGGCATCGGAACGATTACCGTATTTTCTAGCCTTGTCGTCATACTGAGTACGACCGCTTTGATGCCGTTGCTCGGCGTTAATTTTCAAATCTATGACTTATCCATATGGGATGAGCCAGTCGCAACTAATTTTTTAGCAATACGGTCAGCGACGTTTGCGAGCCTAGCCTTTTTTATTGTCAATTATTTACGGAACAAACGCCCCTTGTCATCCGTCGCACCGTTGTTGGCCTTTTGTAATTTTTTAGTTTTCTTTGGTGCTGCAATTATGGTCAAAAGGGCTCAGTTTGAAGCTATACCGTGGCTCGTGCTGTGCCTATGCGTCGCGTTATCTGTTTTTTTATATCGAGAAAACAAGGCGCAAATTGGTGTGATTTTCAGAGACAGTTGGTAAGGACTGGCTGCAAAACATGAGAAACATCACCACCGGTTTGCTCTTGACGCTGATGAGTACTGTGGGTGGGGTAATTGAGCTGCCCTTTAGCGGAGACAAGAACTAGATGAGAAACTTAAGACCTTTAGTGCTGGGGTTAGTGTTGGTGTCTTTGGCTGGTGTTAGCTGGGGTGAAGAAGATTACTTCATGACCACTTCTTACCGTTGCCTAGCT
>JAQWIX010000056.1 GCA_029248675.1 Pseudomonadales bacterium
CCTAGGCTACTTTCTGGATTTGGCTGCTGATCAGGTTGGCCAGATCAAACACCCCAATGCCTTATTGTACGAGCTGTCCTTTGAGGGCAACGAGGTATCGGTTTGCCACTATTGGGCAGAGCTTCAAAGCGACGGGCAAACCTATGAGCACAGCGGTAAGTCCGTAGCGGGCTTATGCGAGCAACTACCCCAGCAGGCTCAAGCATCGGAATAGCAGGCTAGCGAAATTGCGTTATGCTCTGGTGTCCGGCTTGGGAAGTGAGCAAGAAAAGAAAGAGGAGAGGAGAACTCGATGAAAGTAGATGGTGGCGTTGGACTGAATTTGAGTACCGTAGGTGCCCAATCATCTGAACTGGAAGAAATGGGTTATGCGGGCGTGATGACAGCGGAAACAGCCCACGATCCGTTTTTCCCCCTGCTCGTCGCGGCCCAGAATACCGAGAAGGTTGAGTTAATGACCTCCATTGCGGTGGCTTTTGCGCGTTCGCCTATGACGCTGGCGAATATTGGTCACGATCTAAACGCCTATTCCAAAGGCCGTTTCGTTCTGGGTTTGGGCTCTCAAATTAAACCCCACATCACCAAGCGTTTTTCCATGCCCTGGTCCAGCCCTGCCGCCCGCATGCGCGAGTACATCATGGCCATGCGTGCAATCTGGGATTGTTGGCATCAACAAGAACCCTTGGAATTTACCGGTCAGTTTTATACTCACACCCTCATGACTCCGTTCTTTACACCCACTAACAATGATTATGGTGCGCCGAAGGTTTTCTTGGCAGCGGTTGGACCAAAGATGACTGAGGTTGCAGGGGAAGTTGCCGACGGCGTGATTGCCCATGCCTTCACAACGGAAAAGTACCTGCGTGAAACCACCTTGCCTGCTCTAGAGCGAGGCTTTGCCAAGGCTGGAAAGTCCCGGTCGGATTTTGAAATCAGCTATCCAGCATTTGTGGTTACAGGGCAAACCGAAGAGGAAATGCGCGAAGCCGAAATTGCGACCTGCAAACAGATCGCCTTTTATGGCTCGACGCCAGCTTACCGGCCGGTTCTGGAAAGTATCGGGGTTGGCGAGTTGCAGGACGAACTCAATACTATGTCCAAGCAAGGCCGCTGGGACGAAATGGGCGAGCTGATCACACCGGAGATCATGAAAGAGTTTGCGGTTATTGGCGAGCCCGGAACCATCGCGGGCCAGATGAAAGCGCGCTATGGCGACATCGTCGACCGCACAAGCGCAGCTTACGCCAATATTCCCAAGGACAAGCGACTGGAAATTATTCGTCAGCTGTCTGCCTAGATTTTCAGTTGCCCGGCACTTTAGAACCTAAGATTCAACAAGGACAAACAATGAAAGTAGATACTGGTATTAATCTTGATCTCCACGAAATCCCACAAGAGGTAAAAGACATCGAAGCTCAGGGGTACGATGGAGTTCGCACGGCCGAGATGAACCACGACCCATTTTTCCCTCTGCTCCTCGCTGCCGAGCACAGCGACAAGCTCGAGATCGCCAGTTCCATTGCCGTGGCCTTTGCAAGAAGCCCGATGAATTTGGCGAATATCGGCCACGACCTGAATGCCTATTCAAAAGGCCGGTTTACTATGGGCCTTGGCTCTCAGATCAAACCCCACATTACCAAGCGTTTCAGCATGCCTTGGGGCGGCCCTGCAGCCCAAATGCGCGAGCTGATCCTTGCTATGCGTGCCATATGGGCGAACTGGTATGAGGGCGAGCCGCTGCAATTTGTGGGCGAGCACTACCAGCACACGCTGATGACGCCGGCCTTTACTCCACGAGATACCGAGTACGGTGCGCCTAAAGTGATCCTGGCCGCTGTTGGTCCTAAGATGACCGAGGTGGCTGGGGAAGTGGCCGACGGGATGATCATTCACCCGTTCAGCACCCAAGCCTACATCGATTCCGTCACTCTTCCGGCCATTGAAGCGGGCCTTGCCAAAGCAGGAAAAAGCAGAGAGGGCTTCGAACTGTCTTACTCCTGTTTCGTCGTGACAGGGCGCAATGAAGAGGAGTTCGCGGCCAGCAAAGTAGCAACCCAAGAGCGAATCGCCTTTTATGGCTCAACTCCAGCCTATAAGGGCGTGCTTGATTCCATTGGTATGGGCGATCTGCAGGGTGAGCTGAACACCATGTCTAAGCAAGGGCGCTGGAAAGAAATGGGTACGCTGATTACCGATGACATGATTAACGCCTTCGGGGTTATGGGTGAACCCGAGGAAATTGCCCCAGAAATGTTGCGCCGTTACGGTGGTTACGTGGACCGCACATCTGCGTCCTTCCCGGTATCCAATGAAGAGCAGCGCGCGGCCATTATTGAGGCTCTGCGGGCGGGCTAGGAGCAAGGGTTTACCTTGTGATGCGGTTCACATTTCGTGGGCCGCCTCCTGATTCTCTCCATTTTTCTTCACCTTTTCATCACATTCCCTTGGGCAGTCTGCCTCAAGACACATCGCAACGTGGCGGAATGAGCACCATGGCTGAGCACAGCTCCAGTTCTGGCATATCAGGTTGTTCGAACCTGGCAGGAAACCTGTTTGAAAGACTGCAAAAAATACGAGGACTGGGCTCGCTTCTGATACTTGTGGCGTTGTTTTCCCATGGACAGCCTGACGTTAACCAGCAACATCGGTCCGGGTTCCAGCAAGTTGAGCGTCAACCTCAAGAGTCCCAAGAGCGTCAACACGGCCCGGTTCAAACACGGGGCCTTTCACTTCCCGAGATACCGAGCAAAACCCATCGAGACCAGGCCAAGGAGTTCTCTCGGAAGTTAGTCGCCGGTTTTGGCCTCCGGCCGGGTGTGGCATTAGAGTTTTCAGACTGGATTTTGGAAGCTGCGGCGCGACAGCAACTGCAGCCAGAGCTCGTTGCCAGCCTCGTATTCGCTGAAAGCTCTTTTCGCAAGGCAGTTCAGTCCCACGCGGGTGCTGTGGGTCCTGCCCAAGTTAGGCCCCACTATTGGAGCGATTTTTGCGGCCGCGCGGATTTGTATGATCCAGAGCAGAACATTTACTGCGGTACTCAAGTGCTTGGCTATTTGTTGGAACGCTGTGATGGCGATCGGGCGTGTGCTTTGTCCGCCTACAACATCGGCATAAATTCAAAAAGACGCGCTGCTGGTTTGCGCTACGTGGCGAAAATAGACCGCAACATGGCCCAGCTGCAGTCGGCCAACCTCTGACACCAACCAACTCGTCTAATTTGGTTTAAGCTCTCGTTCAAACACTCGGGAGGCGAACCATGGATTTTGGACTCTTCATTTTTGCGACGGATTACGCCATCGCACCAGACACCTTGGCCAGAGAAGCCGAGGCCCTAGGTTTTGAATCGCTCTTTTTGCCAGAGCATACCCATATTCCAGCGAGCCGGCTTTCGCCTTGGCCCGGAGGTGCAGAGCTGCCTCGGCAGTATTGGCACGCTCACGACCCCTTTGTTGCGCTGTCTGTGGCGGCGGCGGTAACCACGACGCTGAAAATTGGCACTGGCATTTCCTTGGTCACCGAACGGGACCCTATTTTGATGGCCAAGCAGGCTGCTAGCCTCGATTTTCTCTCCAACGGACGTTTGCAGTTGGGTGTGGGCGCAGGCTGGAACGCTGAAGAAATGGAAAACCACGGCACGCCTTTTGCTCAGCGCTGGAAGATTTTACGAGAGCGGATATTGGCCATGCGCCAGATTTGGACCGAAGAAGAGGCGGAGTTTCACGGTGACTTTGTCGATTTTGATAAGTTGTGGGCTCATCCTAAGCCGATCCAAACCGGTGGGCCGCCAATTCTTTTAGGCGCATCGTCACGATTCGTCTATCAGCGCATTGCCGAATACGGTGATGGCTGGTTCCCTATTTACCAAGATGCCCGCAGGGCTGGGGCAAGCGGTGCTGTTGACTACGCAGCGGGCATTGCTCAAACCCGAGAAGCTTGGGAATCTGCTGGTCGACAGGGGCAACCAAACTTCAGCATTTTCGGGGTAGGTCCAGATGCAGGTGCCATTGAGTCGCTTATGGAAATGGGTTTTGATCGGGTGATCTTTGCTCTGCCCTCGGGAACCGCGGATGAAGTATTGCCCATGGTTGAAAAGTACGCGGCCTTAGCGCATCAATTTAACCAGTGAAGTGCCGCCATGGGTGCGGAGCCTGCTGCATCGCGCCCAGTATCACGTCGCCAATACCCGGCATGCCCCAGGGCAAGCCTTCGGGCGTTGCCTGCATTCACTTAGACGAGTCCATGGCCTGTGGGCTTTTTGGCTCTCCGCTGCGGCCGGATTTCTGTGCGGCTTTCGCCCCGGAGCCCGATATCTGTGGCAGCCACCGGGAAGAGGCCTTGGCGCTGATTACTCTGCTGGACCGAGAAAGTCTGTGAAGGGAATGGTCGTGTCTTTGGCGGCTTACTAAAGCGCGTTAAGCACCTTTAACACCTGGGTTTCTCCTTGGGTAAGAAATGCGGTTAGTCCGGCAGCCCGAGCGCCCTCGACGTTTTCTTTGCTGTCGTCAAGAAAGGTTACTTGTTGAGGATCTATTTGCATCAACTCACAAACTTGTTTGAACGCATCGGCCCCGGGTTTACGAAATCCAACCTCGTGGGAGAGGTACAGTTGATCAAAGTGTCCCATCACATCGGGATAGCGCTGCAAAAAACTTTCGGCATGAATGGCATTGGTATTACTGAAGGCGCAAAGATGAAAGCGCTCTTTTAGCGCCGGGAAAAGAGCGGCTACCTGTCGATGCGGTTCGGTCCACAGGGCATTCCACCCATCCCGCCATTGAGTTTGGCTCATTGATACGTCTAGGGTCGTGCCGAGGTGCTGGGTGTAAGCCAGAAAGTCACGACTGCCTACCTCGTGTTCCTTGTATGCTTCGTCGAGTTTCCAGTGATCGTAGAACCGCGACGCATCAACTCCTGCGGCTTGGGCCCAAAAGCGAAAAACTCGGTGGAAGTCGATGCCAAGAACAACACCGCCTAGGTCTAGGAGCAAGGTGGGGGAGTCGGCCCCTATCCTAGAAGCCGGCATTGGCGCTGTTGAGTGCTTCCACGTAATCGGCTTGGAGCGGGGTATAGCCAGTCTCGCCGTTTTTCATCACATACACTGGACCCCCTATCTGCTCGATGTCATAACCTTGTTTCCGCAGATCGCCCTTCAACATTTTAAACGTACCGGTGACGTCGATGTCCTCGTCGATTCGTAAAAACACGGGGACGGCATAACTTGGGAGAGCCTCTCGGATAAAGGCAGAAAACCGCTCAAGATCCAAGGCCTTTACGTCCTCATTCAAGGTGAGCGAAGCCATGCCTGCGCGCCCGTCAGCGCCGGGAATTTCCACGCCAAAAACGTTACAGAATTTGATCTGGTCGAAGCCGTTAATGATTTCACCAACCTCGTTGGTGGAAACGTTCTCGGATTTCCAGCGAAAGGTATCACCTACTCGGTCAACGAACTGATAATGGTCGTAGCCAAGGGTATAACCTACGTCGACTACTCGCATCAAATCCCCGGTATTGAACCAAGCGTCGCCTTCGGCCAGAGCGTTGCGCAAGATTTTGCCCTCGGTGGCACTGGGGTCGGTATAGCCTTCAAAAACGGTGTCTGGGGTTATTTTACCGAGGAGTAATCCCGGTTCGCCGGGGCTGACTTCTACGCAACGACCGTTGCCGTCCCGAATAATCTCATCTTGGTCAACGTCGTATTGGACCAGGGCAACTTCTGCCGATGTCATACCCACTGTGAGGTCTTTGTTCATGAGGTTCGCGAAAGCCACATTGCCCTCGGAGGCGCCGTAGATCTCACAGATTCGCTGAATGCCGTAGCGCTGCTTGAAACTCATCCAAATATCCGGACGCATGCCGTTGCCCATGATCGAATGTAAGGGAATCTTGGCGTCGCCGTCTTCTTCAGGAATGTTGGTCAGGTAGCGGCAAAGCTCTCCAATGTAAACCATATGCGTGCAGTGGTTGTCACGAATATCACTACGAAATGCACTGGCGGAAAAGCGGCGGCGCACGTACATGCTGGCCCCTGTAGAAAACGCTGATCCAACACCCAACAGCAGGCCAGTAGCGTGATAAAGAGGCAAACACAGATAGATGCGATTGCCGGGCTTAGTTTTCAGTCCTGCAGTGCCAGACATGTCGGCGCTCATAAGGTAGCGGCGATTGGACATGACTGCAGCCTTGGGCAGCCCGGTGGTACCAGAGGTGTAAATGTACAAGGCAGTCTGACCCAAGGTATTGTGCCCGGTCTCGCTGGGGTTTTCGGTGCTAGCTTTGGCCTGTAATTCATCCAGATTCAAAGCCCAAGGCGGGCAAGGTGTAGCGTTGTTCGGTGCATCGCTGATGAACAAAAAGTCGCTGGCGGATGCCAAGGCTAGATCAGCCTGCACCTCTTCAACCGCCGCCGCGCACTCGCCGCCAAAAATACACTTCTTAGCCTCGATCACGTTAATGCAGTGCATGAGCGAACGCCCGGTTAAATTCGTGTTCAGCAAGCCTGCGGTAACGCCTAGCTTGTTCAATCCAACCAGCAACGCCAGAAACTCGATGCGATTTTCCATCATCACGCACACACGGTCGTTGCGGACCAACCCTTGATCTCTCATGACATCGGCGTATTGATTCGCTAAGGCGTTGAATTGAGACCAATTCACTGCCTTCCCCTCGCAGACGATGGCGCTGTGGTTGCCGTGCTGGCGAGCGTTTTCCTCTACCCGGGCGCCAAAGCAGTCGGTGACATCGGCGGGCCTTGGCGTCATGCCTTTCTTCAATTTTAAAAGCGCAGGTATCTGGCCAAGGGTGGCGATGTCTTTCAGCAGTTGCACGTGGTTGCTCCTCTCGCAGTTAAATCCAAAAGTCAGCTTAGTCCTTGCGTTGCTGTCCGGAAAGTCCTAAAACGGTGGAAATCGGAGCTTCAGGTAGGTGCGCCCTAGCCATGATCGCGCGGCGCCCTGAGGATTGGTTGGAGGGAACAACACGTCCGGGGGAACGCCCTGGCGGAACAAACTGGGAGGAGCACCTGTCATGCTGCAATGGAAAATTGGTGACGTTACGATAACCCGAGTGGTGGAGCTGGAGAGTCTCGGAGGGTCGAGATTTATTCTGCCTGACGCCACCCGTGACGCCTGTTTGCCCTACGATTGGATGCAGCCGCACTTTATGGACGACAAGGGCAATCTGCTGATGAGCGTCCAGGCTCTTGTTGTAGATACCGGTGAGAGACGGATTTTGGTCGATACCTGTATAGGCAACGACAAAGAGCGCAACGTTCCTGCTTGGGCAAACCTGCAAACGCAGTTTTTACAGGACCTTGCCTCAGCTGGTTACCCTCCTCAAACCATAGATACGGTGCTTTGTACTCACCTTCATGTGGATCATGTGGGGTGGAACACTATGCTCGT
>JAQWIX010000007.1 GCA_029248675.1 Pseudomonadales bacterium
TCACGGTACGAGGGAAGTGGCAGGCATACCTCACGGGACGTCATCTGGAGCGCAGTGAGCAACTGGCCGCGGTCTATACCAGCCCACTGGGTCGCTGCCGACACACCGGCGCGCTGGCAGCACCCACATCACAGCCACACCACGAAGTCGTAGATGGCTTGGCGGAAATGTCCATCGGCGACTGGGAAGATATGCGCTTCGTCGACCTAAACAGGGAACACAATTTAATCGAGCGTTTGAACCAAGACACCGACTGGGCACCACCCAAGGGCGAGGCACTCTCGACAGTCGCCCAGCGCATGCGCCGCAGCTTAGAAGATATCAGTGCTGCTCACAGCAAGGACGAAACGGTTCTGGTTGTCAGCCACGGGGCTGCCATGGCAATTGCCCTAGGGGAACTCATTCACAACAATCCAACCGAGTGGGGCCGCTACCATTTTGAGAACTGCAGCCTGACCCAATTGCGACTGAATGCCGAGGGCGAGCCCGCAGAACTTATCGATTTCAACAACTGTGCACACCGCAAGCCCTTCAGTTAAAGTCACGAGCTCTTGGGCAGTCTTTGGACATGACAAGCCATAAGAATTTACACCAGCGAATTTGAGGAGAACGCTAATGGGTGACTATTCCATCGTCGAGAAAGCCGACCACATCATGACTGTACGCATTAACCGACCTGACCGGTTGAATGCCCTGCACCCGTTAGCTAACGCAGAACTTGGCCAAGTATTCGATGACTTTGCCGCGGATGACGACATGTGGGTAGCCATTATCACCGGCGAAGGCCGAGGTTTCAGCGCTGGTAACGACTTGCGCTATCAGGCCGAGGGTGGCGAGCGTGTGCCCACACCCCGAGGCTTCGGAGGACTGACCTCACGCTTCGATATGACCAAGCCCGTTATTGCCGCGGTAAACGGCGTAGCCATGGGTGGCGGATTTGAAATCGCCCTAGCCTGCGACCTGATTATTGCGTCTGAGAACGCCAAGTTCGCCCTACCAGAACCCAAGGTGGGCCTTGCTGCCTTAGCCGGAGGCCTGAACCGACTACCACGCCAGATTGGCCCCAAGCGTGCTCTGGGTATGATTCTGACCGGTCGCCATGTCAGCCCGGAAGAGGGCAAAGAGTTGGGCTTTGTGAACGACGTGGTACCCCATGACCAGCTAATGGAAGCAGCCTTGGATTGGGCCAAGCAGATTTGCGCCTGCGCCCCGCTGTCCATTCGGGCAAGCAAAGACGTGGTTTACAAGAGCTTAGACAGCGCCTCGCTGCAAGATGCGATGGAAGGCAAGTACGACAGCGTCAAAACCATGGTTGGTAGCGAAGACTTTATTGAAGGCCCCAAGGCTTTTGCCGAAAAGCGTGCACCAAACTGGCAGGGCAAGTAACGCAAACCAAACCGGGAGAGAAGTACGATGTTGAAAGTCACCCACCGAGATTTGATCGACCGCGCCTTAGCGGAAATTGAAACCTTAGACCTAGAAGCCGCCGAAGGCTTGTTAGAAGACGACAACACGGTTTTTGTGGATCTTCGAGACCCACGCGAACTGGAGCGAGAAGGCAAAGTCCCAAATGCCTTTCATGCCCCCAGAGGTATGCTGGAGTTTTGGGTAGATCCGTCGTCGCCCTATCACAAAGATGTATTCGCCTCGGGCAAAAAACTGGTCTTTTACTGCCAAAGTGGTTGGCGTTCAGCCCTAGCCACTAAGGCAGTGCAAGACATGGGCTTAGAGCATGTTTGCCATATTGGTGATGGCTATCGCGGCTGGAAAGACAGCGGCGCACCCACCGAAGAAGTCGTGCCGAAAAAGCGCTAGAACTAAGCGCGTTTTGGCCAAAAAGGTAGAACAGATGACACTAGCGCCTGTTTCAACAGGCGCTAGTGTCATCACCCAAGGCCTTGCCACCTAAAACCCTCCCGAGACATCGATTACCCCAAACAATGGTTCCACTTATACACCTACTGGCCTTTACCGGCGGCTTCGTCATCATGTCTGTGGAACTATTGGGCGGTAAAATTCTAGCCCCGCACTTTGGCAGCGGCGTCTACGTTTGGGGCAGTATCATCACGGTATTCATGCTGTCACTGTCACTTGGTTATCTACTGGGCGGCAAACTATCCGTGAACAACCCATCGCTTACACGGTTCGCCAGCATCTTCGGGTTGGGCGCCATCCTGCTGTATCCACTGATCCTGTTTGCCGAACCGGTGATGGAATTCATCTTCCTGCACATTGAAGACCCAAGATACGGATCCTTGGTTGCCTCCACTTTTTTGTTTTTCCTTCCCACAGTGATTCTAGGCATGATCTCGCCCTATTCCGTCAGACTGCTGGTGACCAAGGTTGAAGAAAGCGGCAAGGTAGCAGGGACATTGTACTTTGTGTCGACACTAGGAAGCGCCATCGGCACGCTAATGACCTCGTTCTACTTCATTCTATGGTTTGAAGTGAACACGGTGTTGACGTTGTTGACCTTGGTTTTGCTTGTCGTGGCTGGCGTGGCTGCGTTTGTCGGAAGACGTTAGCCCTCCTACTTTGCTGATTCCTTCGGTTCGATCTTAAAATCTACCCACACACCAGCTCGATATTCCACCTCATCAAAGGACTGTTCCCGGGGATACTCGCGTCGCGACTTAGCAGAAGACCCTCCCCCAGAATCGTAGAGATCTGCGGTCACAACAACCTCCTCCATCATCCGGGCACCACCAGTAGGTTGCTGATGCAGACTCGCCTCGCGAATGCCAATTGGGCTGAGCTTTATTCCCAGAGTTTCCTCGTAATGCTTTTGCTGCTTGATCACGCTGGCGAGAGCTTTTTCTTGCACCCTTGCGTTGTACGCCTCTTTCTTCGAGTGTTTGAAAGCCGTATCCGCCAGTGCTACCTCGTCATACCTATCCGCAAACACCGCGGCATCCATCAGCTGAGACTCTTGAGTTATCTCAATAGCCATACGATTGACCACTATATGGCTTGTCGGCTCTCTGGAAAACCACCCGTACTCCGGCGACGAGGAGAACTCGGAACTTTTAATCTTGTCCGCCGTTACCCCAGATCTAATCAAGGAATCCTTTATGACTTTCCGAATCTCAGCGTTTTTCGAAAGAGATTTGGATAATAGTTTATTTTCTGTGGTGACCACCAAGCTCAGAATCGCGACATCAGCGTAGGCCGTCTCTTGCGCATCGCCAAAAATCGAAACAATATCCTGCTCCGGGTAAAGAAAGCCCCTGAGATCATTAGGTGTGCCCTTCAGTTCCGGTTCCGCAAATGCAAATGACGAAAGCACCCACGCTAGAAGAATCAGCAACTGTCTTTGCATATAAGCCCCTTTGCATGTAAGCCCCTTTGCGTTTAAGCCCCGCAGATTGCCTTAAAACTGATACCAAGAGCTTTGATCGATCCAACCTGCCATCACTGCAGCAATCGTCACTCCAGAAATGAATCTGGAATGACGGTAGATGCTGGGATAGGAGAATCGCGCCTGACCGCGCAACGAATGCCTCGCGCAGCACAGTCAGACCATCCTAGCGAGTGTTAAAGAATTATTGGCCTGGCAGGACAATGCAGTCCTCTCCGTACTTCATTGCCTCATTCGCGGTCCAGTCGGCCTTCGGTTTTTCATCCATCGCTGCACA
>JAQWIX010000008.1 GCA_029248675.1 Pseudomonadales bacterium
TTCTCAATTTTCTGTTGAGCAATTAAGTGGGAAGACTCCCGTGGCATCGGGGCATCGGGGCATCGGGGCATCGAGCCTGAGGAGCTTCGCGACTATCGCTTGTCGATGATCGTGTATTCCTTCCCAAACAGAAACGTTGAATGCTCCATGTCTATGAAGTTGATCTCGTCTTCAATTAAAGCGGCATTGGCGCGACGGGCTTCGTCTGTTTTTGGTGCTTTCCCCATGTCAACCCAAGCTTCTGCATGACCAAGATAGGATTTAACTCTGGTGCCGCGAGCTCTTTGTATCTGTGTATCGAGGGGCGAATTGGCACGGTGCACCTGCCGATAACACAATGTGCGAGTTGCTTCGGCGTGCGAACGAACAATTGGGCCATGGTGCGTTAGCCAATAGTGTCTAGCCTGTTCCTCTGACATGTTCGACCGGTGTCGCAATGGAAAAAACACTCGAAGGATGTTGTTCTTTAACTTTGCCGTGATGTCTTCAGGGGTTGGATTGATTTGGGGGTGCTCGTAGGCGAACCAAAGGGGCGAATTTGGTAAATCTATGAACTTAGATTCGTCTTCAAGGAGAGCAGCACCTGCTATTGCAGCCTTGCCAGAACCTGAATTCATTTGTTCAATCAGATCAGCTTCCGAAGACCACCAAAGCTCTGCAATACCGTCGTAATGTGGCTCCATTTTCCCACGCGCTTTTTGCGCGGCTTCATTCATTGGAGTTGCGAGTGTGTGTGTTTGAACGTATCGAAGGATGTTGAGGTCCGTGGCGAAGCTGGCGACTAAAGGACCGTGTTGGTTTAGCCAATAATCTTGAAATTCTGATAGCGTCAGATGGCTCTGTCGTCTAAGCGCAAAAACAAGTCTAATCACGAGGTCTGCTCATAAATCGGTCCGCACATCCTCATCTTAGGGATAGCGTAAGTCAAAGAAGATCGCGCAGTTTCCAGGTCGCTTTTATGGCTTCGTAGTTTAACAAAGCTATTGGACTGAGCTTAGGCTTGCAGAAGACGGAAGCACTTCATATGGCTTGTGCTGGAAATACCATTGTTAGCGGCGTTCGGGCAAACCGTCTAAAGTGGTGATCCACAGAATTAAAAAAGGAGCAACGCTATGACTAACAACCTAACATTCGAAGGTCGTGTTGTTGTCGTTACCGGTGCAGGTAATGGTATCGGTCGAGCCTGTGCTCACGAATTTGCAGAAAGGGGTGCGAAGGTCGTTGTTAATGATTTAGGTGGGTCTGTCGGCGGCAAAGGCAGCGACACAAACTGTGCTGACGCTGTTGTTGACGAAATAATGGCCACTAACGGACACGCAATCGCAAATCACGACTCGGTGGTTGATGGCCAGAAAATAATTGACGCTGCACTCAGTGAGTGGGGCCGAGTTGATGTACTGCTGAATAATGCCGGCATTGCATATCCCACGGCTTTTCATGAAATGACACCTGAACGCTGGGATCGAATGCAATCGGTGCACGTCGGCGGCAGCTACGCATGCACAAAAGCAGCCTGGCCGCATATGCTTGAACAAGGGTTCGGCCGCCTGCTTTTTACCTCATCGCCTTTCGGTCTGTATGCCGCTGCAAATTTTTCGCACTACAGCGCTGCCAAGGCAGCCATGTTGGGTTTGTCAAAAGCTCTCGCACTCGAAGGGCAGGAACACAACATTCACGCTAATGCGGTTGCGCCATTCTCCGCAAGTCGGATGACAGGCCGGACCAATGAAGAACAGGTGAAGAGCCCTTTCGGACCGCGATACCTCGCACAGCTGGCGATCTGGCTATCTCACGAATCTACAACAGAAACCGGTGGCGTATTTGAGGTAGGGGGTGGGTATATTCATCGTGTACGAAACGAATTGAGTAATGCGCTGCATCTACCTGGTGATATGCACACCGCCGAAAACATTGCTGAGGGGGCGAGTACGCTAGAAAATTTCAGCGACGCAATTCATCCTAGACTGGGTGAATCATGGACTATAGGCAAGGATGTATTTGGCGATGGCTGGTCCAGTGAGTTTTAGACAACAATTGCGTTTTTCCAGCTCTGTCAGCTAGGTTTGTGTCGCCGTCTCTAAGAATAAAGTGAAGTGGTCGAGTTTCAGTAACTTGAGTGCTGAGGAAGTTTGCTGCGATTTTCGAGCCGTCAGACTTATTAGTCTGCGCCAGCTATACTTGAAATTTTTTGAGGGGGAACTTTATGCAAGATTTTGCTGGCAAGGTCGCTGTGATCACGGGGGCGGCAAGCGGTATTGGTAAGGCTCTCACGGAAAAATGCATCGCTGAAGGTATGCACGTGGTGATGGCCGACATCGAAGAAGCGGTGCTCGAGAAGGCAGCTGGAGAACTGCAGGCCACTACGAATAACCAAGTGCTGCCTATCGTCACCAACGTTGCGATCGAAGATGAAATGCGCAAGGTCCGGGATGAAGCCGTGGAAAATCTGGGTGGTGTGCACCTGCTCTTCAACAATGCCGGCGTTGGCGGGGGTGGCAATTCCTGGAATGCGACTCAGAAAGACTGGGACTGGGTATTCGGCGTAAATCTGTGGAGCGTAATCCACGGGCTGCGTGTATTCGTGCCGCAGATGATCGCCCAAGCGACGCCCTGTCACATCGTCAATACTGCCTCGATCGCCGGCATCATCGGCGGCAGCACCAACGCCCTTTACTCCGTTACCAAGCACGCGGTAGTGGCATTGACTGAAAACCTTTCCGTGGATCTTAAGGCCGAGAACGCGAGCATCGGTTGCTCCGTGCTCTGCCCCGGTTTCGTTAACACAAATATCATTGACAGCGGCCGCAACCGGCCAGCAGATCTTGTCAACGACGAAGAGCCACAGCTACTGACGCCGGAAGATGAGCAGCGTTTCGCCATGTTCCAAGAGATCCTTCGACAGGGCATGCAGCCAGCGGAGATTGCCGAGATCGTTTTTGATGCTATTCGCGCGGACCGGCTCTACATCCTAACCCACGATAACTTTGACGAAATGATCAGGGCCAGAGCCGAGAATATGATCAACGGCACCAATCCGCCCACAGGCGAGTCCGCTCTGGCGAACCTAGTCAAGCCTGCAGACTGATTGCAACATGCCGGCAGGGAAGTAATGCGTGCCTGGGCAGAATTTGCTTGCCCAGACCCCTGTGAGGCGGTGTTTTTCCATATCCTAAAGACGCGTTTACTTACACGGTCTATGCCGATGTTACTAGCATGGTCACGCCCGTAGGGACTGGGTTACTCCGATGGATAGCGGATGCCTTTTTCGCTACCAGCAAATCCCGCGGTTATCTCCAACACGGCGTGGCCGTGATGAATTCGACCGAATTCGTCGGCCGCCCGCACAGTGACCGTGTGTACGCCCGGGGGAAGGTCGGCATCTAAGTCCGCTTCGAATAAGTGGGTTGAGACCGTCGCTTCCACGAAGGATTTTTTGTCCTCCTTATGCCGCACGAATTGCTCAAGCATATAGGGATCTTTGCGCAGCCTTCGCTCTAACGGTTGGTACTCGCCATTATTGATTCGATAGCTGACGGACGATTTAGGGCCGCCGTCGAACAAGTTCACCATAATCGTGGCTGCGGCTAATTCATCCTGGGACAGTCGGCCATCAAGTAACTGGCCGGTTTTGAAGTCACGCATGCCGTTGGCCCTTAACTGGTGGTGGGCTACATCGAAGCGAATGCGCATTTGTTGGTCTGCGGGTTTGCCCGCGCCCTTAAAACGTACCGCTAGATCTGTCGAGTCGACCTCGAGGATGTGATAACCATTGGGTGTGCCGTCGCGCTGATCACTGATGGCGATGCCTCGTTCATCAAAAGGTCCGCTCCACCACGAGCCAGACACTGTCGCTAATACATGATGGTGAAAAGTGCCTGGGCCGTCGAAGCCATCTTCTTTGTCGAAATACACATGGTTGGTGGTATGGGTATGGCCGGCGACGGAATAGAGGTTCGGGCGTCCTCTGAGCAGGCGAAATAAACCCTCACGATTGTCCGTGGCGTAGTTTCCATCTTCACTGCCGAGTGGGGCATGAGTGGCAACAAAAACCAGACGATCGTTATCCACGGACTCCAGCTCTTTCTCAAGCCATCGCAGTTGCCGTTTGCTTATTCTGGCCTCGTAGCCGCCGTTGCCCCGAATGTCACCGGGGTCGGCTTCGCCTCTGCCTTTGTAGTCGATGTTGTCGAGTACCACGAACAGGGCGTCAGCGTATTCAAAGGCGTAATAGGGAGGGCCAAAGAATTTTTTAAACGTCTCTAGTGAGTATTCATCGTCCTTGGCCTCGAAGTTGATCTCGTGATTTCCGGGCACGTTGTACCAAGGTATGCCTATCTGCGCGACCAAGGCGTTGTAGCGTGGGAACATGGACAGGTCATCGTATAAAATGTCGCCCATGGTCATGCCGAAGGCCGCGTCGGTGCCGATGAGTTCGGCAATAACATCGTCCCGGATGTAGTCGAGTTCGCGCTGGCTCTGAGGCTGGGGATCGGCAAATAAAATCGCCTCAAACTGTTGAGACTCCTTTCGCTCGATCAGGGGGAAGTCGATTTGCTCTGGCAGCGGCCCTGTTGGTGCTATGCCAGCGTAGCGCATGCCGTCCGGCGAACCTGCAGGCTGATGGATGTAATAAAACTGCGGAAGCATATGAGCATTTACCGGAATCGCGTGGTCGCGGGGCTTGGTAATGAAAATTATGCTCTGCTCGTCTATTGGTAGGGTGTAGCGACCGTCGCTATCTGTCGTCACCACGTCTAAGCCGTTGCTTACCCGAACCCCCGCGACGCCGGTTTCTGCAGCGTCGAGCAGGCCATTTCTATTGTTATCAAGAAACACCCGTCCAGTAGCTTCGGCTGCTAGGGTAAGTTGGGGAAGCGTTAAAAAAGCGAAAAGAATGAACGCGCGCATGGTGGAGTCTCCTCAGATCTTGGCGGGCATAGGCGGGGGATAGGCTAAAGAATATTCAGTGATTGTGAAGCTTGGATGATCGCTGCCGCTGTGCGCTCATTTCTTTCTAGGACCCGGGCTGAAATCATGGCGGACAGGAATCCTCAGCTAGACAGTGGTTTATACCCAATCCAAGAGTCACAGGGTTCTGGGGAAACAATTATACATTGACCGAAGGACCGGTATTTGAAAAGGTCAACGGGTTAGTGAACTAACTCAGATAAAAGGGTGGAAAAATGAAAAAAATAACAAGCACATTAGTTACAACCATCGCTCTGATTGGAAGCGCCTGGGCCTTCGCATCCGAAGAGGCAGTTATCACAATCGGCGGTGTCGAAATGGAGAATTCGTCGAGCAGTGAGGCCTTCGAAGCCGTTAAAAAGAAGTTGGGAAGGTGGGAAGGTCAAATGACGCAATCTCTCACAGGTGAAACGTTTGATGTTTCATACGAATGGGCTGTGACCTCGGGGGGCAACACGATTACCGAGACGATCACGGAAGACGGCGTTGAAATGCTGACAACTTATAGCGATCAAGACGGTGAGATGGTCGTAAAACACTACTGTGGATTGGGCACTGAGCCCGTATTTCAGGTTAGCGAGCTTTCCGCCAATAGCATGAGTATCGCAGTCGACGAGCAGCGCAGCGGTCTGCACAAAGGACATCATAGTTTCGTTACAGGTATGAAGTGGACTATGGATGCGAATAACCCAAACTCCATGGTCTTTGAAAATACCGTTGTGATAGACGGTGAAGAGACGTCGAATCGCGCCGAGTTGAAGCGAACAATGTAATTAGCTCGGGGAGGGTGCCGAACCCTTTCTCACACGGCCACTGATTAAGGCTAAATCCCCGGCATTTACCTAGTCAGTGGCCCAAAACTAACAGCAGCAGCAAGAAGCACTTCCTAGGTAGATTGCTATCCTAGAAATGAGGTGCTTTTACCTTCTTACCCAGCGACTGGTGGCGGCAACATCCTCGACTGGATTGTCGCTTTCCTTCCAACCGCGAAAACCATCGGCTATATGCGCCACGTTGCGATACCCCATATCTTGAAGAGCAAGCGCCGCATAGACCGAGCGCCCGCCGCCGGCGCAGAAAACAACGATCCTTTGATCTTCTCCCTCGAAAAACTCCCGGTAATAGGGGCTGGCCGGATCGGCCCAAAACTCCAGCATCCCCCTAGGCACGTGTTTCGAGTTGGGTATCGTGCCAAGGTCCACTCGCTCCTGTATTTCACGCAGATCGACCAGCAGTAAATCCTCGCTGGCCTGTTGTTCTTGAACGAAATCGGCCACCGAAAGATTCTCAATGGATTGGGTTAAGGACTTAATTTCACTGAACACATTTTTGATCGGCATAAGATTTTCCGCTTCGGTTGGCTCGCTCAAGGGCATGTTAGACCATGTGTTGTCTGTTTTGCAGGCAGTTGGCTGATGCAAAAGGGTGGTGGGCTCTAATGCGGCACCCGCCGCTGAGCCATGGGAGAACGATTGGTAGCGGTTCAGGGCCAGCTTGCGTTGGTTCCCTTAGGTTGAGGTTAGCCCTCTGTTACTCGGGGAAATCGGTCAGAAAACCGCCGTCTGGGCGTAAAACTACTTTGGCTCCGTGAGCTGGTGAACGGGCAACCCCGGTGGGGTTCCTAACAGACCCTAGGCGGGTCGCTTGTTGTCCTGTCTGGCCGCGTCCTAAATTGGGTGAAAAGGCCAAGCCATTTCCGTTTTGCGCCTCAGGCGCAGCATTGGGCCTTACCCCGTTTCTGAATGCGTTTTGCGCAGAGTGACGCGCGGCTAGCTGAGTTTGTTGATTGGCCCAGCGCGACGACTTGCGCACAGCTCTGCCATTACCACCATCTGGATTTGCGCCGGTAAGGACGCGTTGGCCATGCTGGGCGGAGGTGGTTTGTGCGCCGTGACGAGAATTTCCATGACCGCTGAATTGCCTGTCGTACATGGTGTTGACCGCATGAGCGCGGCGCTCAGGGTTGGCCAGCTTTGCCGCCAATGGGTGTTGGGCCCCTTGATGCGTCGTAGCAGCGCGTTCCCTTTTTGAGCTCGAAGCAGGCGTATCGCGGGACGGTCGCCCGATATTTGGTGTGTCACCCATGGCGGAAGCATGCGCTAGGCGATCGAATAAATCACGCTGTTTTTCTGGGCCGGCAAATCGGCTCGTCTGTTTTAGATTCCCCAAAGCCGTTATTTGTAATGTTGACGCTGGCGTCTTGGCTCGTAATCAGCTGACGACCGCCTTCCCGTAATCTCAATGGCTTCCTCATTTGACGTTTTAGCCCTCTATTCGGTGACGGCGCGCGGTACGACGCGCCAAAGCTTCGGACTGGACTTCCGTGCCGACGTCGTGAAGCTTTGCTTCGGCGTGGCTGGATTCTGGGTGGAAAGCGGTTGGTTTCTCCTAGCCCACGATGTCGGCTAGGATGCAGGCCCATGCCGCTGGGCGCACAAAAACAGTTTTAGCTGTGTGACGCATTTTGTTGCCCATGTGGGGCCGGTTTTATTTGAGGGTTGTTAGCTTTCATAGCAGAGTCAGGCGCCACCTTGGATGCGCTGTTTTAGGGCTACACCCACGAACCCTTTTTATTCACTGTAAATAAGACCTTTATGCAACCTGTTATCAAAAACTCGCAAGTTAACCGTATTGACGTCATTCGGCCTGATGCACCCAATCTAGCCGGATACGGGGATTATCATGTCGGCGTTCGTACCCTGACATTGATAGACGAAAACAGGGTGGATGTACTCAACACCCAGCAAGGCCAGCCCAATACGCTTTATGACCGTAGCCTAACCGTCGAGGTTTGGTATCCGGCGGCACTGGGCCGTGAAGAAAGCCCCGGCGGGGAATATCGAACGATCACTCGAAACCCCGAGATCAGCACCACGTTGATTGGTCAGGGTGTTCGTGATGCAGCTCCAAATCTGACCATTGGAAGGTGTCCGCTAGTGGTGATTTCTCACGGCTATCCCGGCAACCGTCTTCTCATGAGTCATTTGGGCGAGAACCTTGCCAGCAAGGGCTTTGTCGCCGTATCCATTGATCATCGGGACAGCACCTACGACGACCAGCAAGCGGTTTCCAGTACGCTGTATAACCGTTCTTTGGATCAGCGCGCAGTTATTCAACGTATCGACGAGTTGTCCGAGGATGAGAGCAGCGTTTTATATGGGCTGGTGGATGCGAGCAATACCGGCGTCGTGGGCTACTCCATGGGCGGTTTCGGGCTGATCAACAACCTAGGCGGGGGCTTTAGCGACGTTGCCTTATCATCACCCATGGCACCGCCTAACGAACTGCTGGCTGAGCACGCGGCGCGAAACCCGCTATATGCTGAGCATCTGGACCCGCGTATCAAGGCGGGCTTTGCCATAGCTCCATGGGGTATGGAAAGCGGGGTCTGGCTTGCTGAAGACTTGGCGGGCATTACCACACCAACGTTCTACGTGGCAGGTGATAACGACACCATTTCAGGATACGAGCGAGGCGTGCGTGCCATTTACGACAACGCGGTAAACAGCGACCGCTACCTGCTGACCTATCAAAATGCCGGTCACAACGCGGGTGCCCCCTATCCGGTGCCATGGGAAATACTCGACAGTCCTACAGGTGAGGGCGCAGACCATTACATGGACCCGGTATGGGATAACGTGCGCATGAATAACGTGCTGAACCACTTTGCCACCGCGTTCTTTGGACTGTATCTAAATGCGGATTCGTCCATGTCCAAGTACCTAGATCTTTCTCAAGAGGGGGTTAACGCCACAAATGCACCCCCGGGCGATTGGCCAGGCTTCCCACAAGGTTCGACGGTGGGCCTGACGCTTGAGAAACTTTTGCGCGGAAGTGCGTAACGGCGAGGCGTGAATCTTGCAGCAGGTCCACAAAGGGCTGCGCGCCCGCGGTTTTAACAAACAGACTATTGGGTTTCGTAGTGTTCGCGGCTCGACGGTTCGTTCAGCCCATCAGTTCAGTCGGGCTTCGAAGGATGCACGCCACTGGGCCATGGTCTGGAATTCCGGCTCGGATTCGATAAGTGCCTGTGTGCTGGCGGCGATATCGGCGTCGGATTGATCCAGATCAAACCCCTTTACGAAGGGCTGGGCGACGTGAAAGGGGCTGTCTACAAAACACTCTAGGCCGTTGCCTTCCGGGTCGTTGAAATACAGGGACCACGCATTGCCATGACAAATTGGCAGGATCGGATCAATGCCAGCGGCAGTTAGCGCTGTGCGGAGGGCACGCAGGTCATCAAGGTCATCGGTACGAAAGGCCATATGATCGGCCAGTACAAATCCTTGCTCCGGCGATTCTTTGCCTTCAATCAGCACGATTTGGTGATGATTGTTGGGGTCTTGGCTGATGAAGGCTAGCCGGCCTCCGTCGGGTACCTCTCCTTGGTTGGTCAGATGAAACCCCAATACATCGCCGTAAAAGGCCAACATTTTGTCCAGATTTTGCACGGCTAGGGTGGTGTGTGACAGGGTCAGTCTGGGGGTGTGCGACATGTTGAGGTCTCCCAATAGTTGTTGTCTTGGTTGGCGCCAGCGCTTACCGTCGGTGCCGGGCATTCGTTGGCAAAGTTCCTTGGATTCCTAGCGCTCTGTATACCTCAGTGACCATGGAGAATGCTAGCTTGCCTGTGGCGACTACGTTTTCCTAATGCGGCTCTGTGGGGGCAGCTGTCGTTACAGGGCAGGGCCAACCTCACATTGCTGAATGCCAATATCTTGCACGCGGCGCTGGATAGACAGCATGCATGAGCGGCTGAGCTTAGCTGTATTCTGGCGGCAGCTTTGAACCACGAAAACCCAAGCCGGTGCCGTCAGACCCGCTTCCGTTCAGTATGTTTTACCTTGGCCTGACCACCACGTTCGCCTCGTTACCGGTGACGTTACTCTCGGTATTTGTGCTGATGCGAAAAGTTCCGCGACAACTGATGGGTGGGACCAGGAAATTGGCGCCCGCGAGGCATTAGTTTCGTCTGGTTCTGGCCAAGTACTGGGCCGGTGTTTCGCCGAACCAGCGCTTGAAACTGCGCCTGAAACTAGAGGTGTCGCTAAAACCCATTAAATGACCAATGCTCTCCACGGACAGGCTTGCCTCGGTGAGGTAGTTGATGACCTGCTTT
>JAQWIX010000144.1 GCA_029248675.1 Pseudomonadales bacterium
TGGTGTCACCAATGGCCTCGTGGAAACCGTCGTGGGCACCACCCTTGAACAGGGGTCGAAGCTCTTTGTACATCAGGTAGTAGTAAATGTGCCCCAGCTCATGATGCAGGGTAATCAGTTGCTCTTCGTTGGCCTCCACACATTGCTTGATGCGGGGGTCGTTACCATTGTCCAGATCCCAAGCGCTGGCATGGCATACCGCATCGTGATCTGTGGGCGCCACCAACATTGAGCGCTCCCAAAAGCTGTCGGGCAGCTCGGGCAAACCCAAGGACGTGAAGAACGCCTCGGCGGTTTCTGTCATCCGCACCGCATCGTAGTCCTGGCTTTTTAAGGCGGCGGTGACATCCAGCGGCGCTACGCCGGGATAGGGTTCTAGCAGGTCATAAAGATTAGACCAAGACTGTGCCCACATATTACCCAGCAGGTGAGCGGGGATGGGGCCTTGAGCAGGCACCAGTTCCTGACCGTAGTGATCGCTAAGCCGGTCGCGCACATGGCAGTGCAGGGCTTCATACAAGGGTTCCACCTGACCCCAGAGCCGTTTGGATTCGGCTTCAAATTCCGGGACGGACAGGTCGTAGCCGCCCTTCCACTGTTCACCCAAGTCCGCATAACCCAGCTCTCGAGCGCCCTGATTCATCAACTCAGCAAAGCGCTGATACATGGGCCGCATGGGTGGTGATACGCCCCGCCAAGCCAGCCAAGCCTGAAGCTGCTCATCATAATCCCGACTTGCCGCCAGAGTATTTTCCAGCTCCGGTAGAGTTTTGCAGTTCTCGCCGTTCTCATCGCAAGCCTTGCCGGCCCCGTACAAACCCTCCAGATCCGTGGCCAGCTTGGCCAGTTCTGCGCGTAGCTTTGGGTCATTGGGCGCGGGCATGGAAGAGCCGCGCAAAATCAGTTCGATAGCACGTGCGCTTTCAGCATCCGTGGGGACGTCCTTAAGCTTCTTCGCTTGGGCAATCAGCGCGCTATCGAAGGCTAACGCCCGCTCGCTGGCACGGGCGGCTAACTCACCGGTATCCGGGGTAATGTAGGTAGCGCGTACCCAGTGGGCTAGGCCAACTTCCTTACCCAACTCCAACATTTCTTTCTCGCTGCGGGCAAGAAATTCTGAGGGGGTTTCCACGATCTCTGGCCCTTGCACCTCAGCATCCCGCGCTGGCGCACACCCCAAAGTCAGTAGTATCAGCAGCGCATAGATTACCTGTTTCATTAGATTCCCCTAGTCTCTCGCGATTCGCCCAATCAATGTACGTGAAGAAAAAAGTACCCCCAAGGGCATCTATATGAAAAGTTTGGCACTATGAGTAAAAAGTTCATGGGGAGAACGATGCCAACACTCTCGGTTTTAGATTTATCACCCATCTGCGAAGGCGGTGACGCAGCTCAGGCGCTGCACAATTCTCGATCCTTGGCCCAGCACTGTGAGAAGGCCGGCTATCACCGCTATTGGGTCGCCGAGCACCACAACATGAAGGGCATCGCCAGCGCGGCGACCTCGGTCGTAATCAGCCATATTGCCGAGGGCACGAAATCCATCCGGGTGGGGTCCGGGGGCATCATGCTGCCCAACCACTCGCCATTAATGGTGGCAGAACAATTCGGCACGTTAGAGGCGCTTCACCCCGGTCGTATTGATCTGGGTCTTGGCCGCGCTCCGGGCACCGATGGCGTGACGGCTCACGCCCTACGTCGCACCTTACACAGTGACCCAAACCAGTTCCCTCAAGATGTGGTGGAGCTAAAGGGCTACCTGAGCAACACCTGCCACCCACAGCAACGTGTCACGGCAGTTCCCGGCTTTGGCTCTCAGGTGCCCCTGTACATTTTGGGTTCCAGCTTATTTGGAGCTCAGCTAGCGGCCATTTTAGGGCTGCCCTTTGCCTTTGCCTCCCACTTCGCTCCCGAGGCCATGATGCGTGCCATCAGCCTATACCGGCAGGAATTCGAGCCATCTGAGCAGCTGGAAAAACCCCACGTCATATTGGGCTACAACATTTGCGCAGCGGAAACCGAGGAAGAGGCGACGCTACTGCGATCCTCAGGATTGATGGCGTTTTTGAATCTGCGGCAGGGCAAACCCGGCCCGCTGCCCAAGCCGGACCCAGACTTTGAAACCAACCTCACCAGCACCGATCAAGCCATGCTTCAACAAGTTAGCTCGGCTTCCGCCGTGGGGACAGTGGACTCGATACGTGTACAGGTGGGCGAGTTTTTGCAGCGCACCCAAGCCGACGAGCTTATCGTGGTCTCTCAGATCCACGATCATGAAGCTCGCTGCAAAAGCTACGATATCGCCTTTGACGCCTGCGCGGGTCTGTAACCGCGCAAGACTGTCACTCAGATCCTTCGAAAGGCTCAGGCAGAGCCTGCTAACGGCTCTGCTCAGAGTTTCTGAATCAAGCTGAGATTAATTAAAGGCTGGGGTTAATCAGGTACTTCTTACCCGTGGCTTGCAGTGCGTAGGTTTTTAACACATCCAACTCAAGGGCCTGATTCAGCGAGATTTCCTCGGCATAGCTGCTGGCGAAAGTAGTTCTGATTTCGTCGGCCACGCGCTGGCGCAGTTCACCGGCTCGCTCTCGACCGATTTTTTGCAGGAACGGAGTGAGCAGCCAACCGCCCACGCCCCATTGCATGCCATAGCTGCGGGTTAAGGTCGTTACGCGACGCTCCAAGCCGCCGTATATGTACACCTGTTTTTCTTGGGTTGATCCATAACGGCTATATTCTGTGGCGGTTTCATTGGCCGCAGCTTCCATAGCCACCAAGATTTGGTTGGCCAGCTCACCGCCACCGGTTGCGTCAAAGGCCAGATAGGCCCCTGTGGCGACAATGGCGTTCTTCAAGTCTTCCGCAAAGCTGGGTTGGCTGGAGTCACATACGTGCTTCGCACCAATGTCGCGCAACAGCTGGGCTTGCTCGGGCTTACGCACGATGTTGACTAAATCGACACCATCGGCGATGCAGATCTTCTGCAACATTTGACCAAGGTTGGAGGCCGCTGCGGTGTGAATTAATGCAGAGAAACCCTCTCGGCGCATGGTTTCAACCATGCCCAAGGCGGTTAATGGATTCACAAAGCAGGAGGCGCTTTCCCGGGAAGAAACACCGTCGTGCATGACTAAGCACTGACTGGTGTGCAGAGTTCGGTACTCGGAGTACATAGCGCCACCCAGTACACCAACGGTTTTGCCAAGCAGTGCTTGAGCTTCTGGGCTGCTACCAGCGGCGATGACCACACCAGCACCTTCATTGCCCACCGGCATGGCTTCGTCGAAACGGGCTTTAAGCATGGGCAGAATGTTCTCTGGCACGTCGGCTTCCACGTGGTTTGGACCTACAGTTTGAGCATTTGGAATGTCGGCCATTCCCAGAAGTAAACCTAGGTCGGATGGATTGATGGGCGAGGCTTCAATACGCACAACAACTTCTGCGTCACCGGGAGCTGGGACAGGGGTTTCACCGATGGTCAGCTGCAGCTTGCCGCTGGACGTTACACAGGACAGCAGTTGCCTGCTTGTTGATGGCAGATCGCTCATAGTTTCTCTCCAGTTAAATGTGAGCGGAGCATAAAAGATCTGGGAGATGCTGTCTGCCCGACAAGGCAGTAGGTGGGGACTTGTTGGCTGTCAGCGGGAGGTCTGTACCCCACATGCCCGAGCCCCTAAGATGGGTCCCGTGGAAGCACTTACCATCAACGACATCAAAGGCGTGTTCCGTCAATCCAGTGGCGCGGAGCTAGCCTTGCCAGATTTGGCCCCAATTGACTGGGGCATCCTCGATTACTTGGGCTGGATTCATCCGTCGGGGACCACGGCGTTTATGGTCATGCCAGTGTCTGGCGAACTGCGCAGCTTACGCCTGCGCCGATCACTGAACACCAGCGCCAGACCCCGAACGCGCATGTGCTCTTGGTGCCATCACGTCTATCGAAGCCGAGGCACCGCCCTGTTCAGCGTCTACGTCGCGGGCTCTGACGGTCGGCGCAGCATTGGCAATCACATCTGCCGCAATCTGGACTGCAGCCTGCGAATTCGCAACCTTGCCTCAGATCCTCCTACCTATCTGCCCGAAACTCTGCACATTGCCGCCAAAATACGCCGACTGGAAAACTCGGTTGTAACGTTTATGTCACGGGCCAACGTTCTTGCTTGAAACCTTGCCGGTTCTCGACATTTCGTAGACTTACCACCCGTGCCCTACTAAATCAGGACCAAATCTACTGGGAACGCCTTCACCAAGTCAGCATAATAGGGCCTCGGCGCTAGACGCCTTCCGAATTCACCATTAGCGATGAGAGACAGTATGGAACTCGATACATTCCGCGAAGAAACCAGAGACTGGTTAGAAACCAACTGCCCCAAAGAAATGCGCTTGGGCGCCATTCACTTTGAAGACGCCTACGAGCTTTATCGGACCGACGCGGCCATTGAGTGGCGCGACCGCGCCGTTACCCGCGGCTGGACGGCACCAACCTGGCCTACCCAGTACGGCGGCGGCGGTCTCGATGCAGAGCATCAAAAAGTGCTGGCTGAAGAAATGGCGCGCATCAAGGCATTGCCTGCGGCGTCGGGTATGGGCCTTGCGATGATCGGTCCGACTATCTTGGAGCTCGGCACTGAAGAACAGCGTCAGCGTCATATCCCTAAAATCATCACCGGTGAAGCCCAGTGGTGTCAGGGTTATTCCGAGCCGGGTGCAGGTTCTGACCTTGCTGGCCTGCAAACCAAGGCCGTACTGGAAGGCGACCAGTTCGTTATTAACGGACAGAAGATCTGGACCAGTGGTGCCCAGTACGCCAATTGGATGTTCGCACTGGTTCGCACAGATCCAACTGCGCCCAAGCATCAGGGTATTAGCTTCGTCGTCTTATCCATGGACCAGCCCGGCGTAACCGTTAAACCCATTAAGCTGATCTCTGGCAGTTCACCTTTCTGTGAAACCTTTTTCGACAACGCCATTGCCAAGCGCGAAGACCTGATCGGCGAGCTGAATCAGGGCTGGGATGTGGGCAAGCGCCTGCTCCAGTACGAGCGCAACGCGACAACTCGCGCCAAACCGAAGAAGAAAGAGGGTGAAAAACTAAAGCTCAACGTTTATGCCACTACTGCCAAGCAGTATGCGGGTGAGGACGCGCAAGGCCGTATTGCTGATCAAGATCTGCGTGCAGATGTCCTTGATCAAGTGATGAACGAACGAGCTCTATCACTGACCACGGCCCGTGTTGTCCAGGAAAGTCGTTCCAGCGGCGCGCCCGGAGCCGCGACGTCTATCTTCAAAATGGTCGGTTCGTCGCTTACCAAGTCTGGCTCAGAACTGAAGTCCCGTCTTCGTGGTACAGCTGGTTTAGTCTGGGAAAGCAATGACTTCAGTGATGACGAGTTGGAATCCACTCGCGGCTGGCTGCGCGATCGCGCTGTGACCATTTATGGCGGCACCAATGAAGTTCAGCAGAACATCATCGCCAAGCGTGTACTGGGCTTGCCCGACTAGTCCGCTCGCTCTAAGCGCTACCCTGAAGCGCTATCGAAAACCACGGAGCCGCCAATGACGGTGGCTCTGACGGTTACCTTCTCAGGATTGTGTCTTAGGTCGCTCCACTTTCCTTTCAGTAAACACAAGTCCGCCGCCTTCCCAACCGTTATGGCCTTCAACTCCTGAAAAGAGCGCCTCATGGTCAGCTCTGCCGAGGACGTTAGATAACCGGCCAGTGCCTCCTCTGGCACTACTTGCTCCCAAGGCGTAACCAGCGCCCCACTGCTCGTTGCGCGATTCACCGCCGAAGACACCACCTGCCAAGGATTGATGGGGCCATAAGGCCCATCGCTGCTGGCAACTACTGATACACCACAATCCAGTAAGCCTCGGTATCGATATAAATCATCCTGCTCGGCGGCGCTGAGATCCTGCAGGTACTGATCGCCCTTGGCATACAAAAAACCCGGTTGCGTAATCACCGGCACAGCCAACTGGGCTAGGCGCTGGGCCATGTCGTCATTGACCATGGCCCCGTGTTCAACTCGGTCAAATCCTCGGGTCGGTGGCTCAGCCTCATCAAGGGCAGCCAGAGCGAACACCAATTCAACGTGGGTCACGCAGTGAAAAGCCACATTGCGGCCTTTATTGCGCGCACGGTTGATGCGCTGGACTAGCCGATCCAGAGGCGGCAGACGATCCTCATCCAATAAAATTTTTAGATAGCCAACGTCCAAATCGTCAGCACCCATGACCTCTACCCGCTGAAGCAAGACCCCTTGCTGATGCAAGCGATTAAAATTATCGGCGCTGGCAAGGGTATTGCTGGCGGAGGTATCGGTGACACCGACAATGCCGAAACGCGCCAACTCCCGGGACAAAAAGCCAATGTCCGGATCAGTAGACTCGCCGATCTGCTGAAGCCGCTGGGCCATCAGTGGGTCGTTGCGCACGACCCGACCGGTGAGCCTGCCCTGTGCATCAATCTCTACCCCGTCCTCGTTGCCACCACGGTCAAACCCCAGCTCTGAAAGCGCCAGCGTGTTACACACCCAAACCTTGCCGCTGCGATGTTGAATCCGCAGGGGGCGATGAGAACATAAATCGTCCAGCATCCACCGATCTAGTTCGCCCAACTGCTGCTCGTGGTAGTTGATACCGCGAATCCAGCCCAACCCCGGATAAGCCGCTATCCGCCGGGCCAAATGCTGACGCCCAAGCTCGGGTTCCACGGCCCCGACGTGACAGTCCAGAGAACTATGGGCTGCCGCTGACGCGTAAAGATGCATGTGATGATCGTGCAGGCCGGGAAGTAGCTCGCCACCTTCAGCCTCCAACACCTGCTCGCCCGGTAAAGGCACCAGTTTGGCAGCGATAGCCTCCACAACCTCGCCAACCCGCACATCGGCGACTGTGCCGTTAACCGTAGCCTGCCTAATCAGCACGACTGGGAACCCTCAAGGGACAAACTAAGGCGGCCCCAGACTCAAGCACCTTACGACGATATTGACCCGCCATCGCCGCCATGGACAGATCCAGCAAACCGCTGCGCCCCTGAGATACTGCTTGGGCAACCGCTAAGGCAGCAAAGGTACCGGACAAGGGATCAGCGATGGCGTCGCCAATGAATTCCGGGCGATCCTCGTCAGTCCAATGCAGCAAATCCGCGGTTACCGCGACATCATCGCCAAAGCCCACCCACTGACCGTTGGGGGCGTTGCGGCCATGCGCGGTTAAACTCAACCAGATCTGGGGCTTAACCACGGCTAACGTTTCGCGATCCAAGCCCAAACCTTGCAGCCCACGGGGACGAGATGCCTCAATCACCACATCAGCCTCTCGCAGCATTTCCGCTAAAACTGTGAGCTGATTGGGTTCGGAAAAGTCTAAAACCCTATGTTGGTGCCCAGCATGAAGGCGTTGGTAAAGCATGGGGCTGCCTTGGGCCGCGCCGTCCGGGCGCTGGCTTGAGCTGACCTTGGTTACTAAAGCGCCACAGGCATGGAGCAGATGAGCACACAGTGGTCCCGCCCATAGCGCCGACAAGTCCACTACCTTGGCACCCTGCAAGCTAGAGCATTGCAAGTATTTGGAGTCCCCCTGAAATACATCATGAAACTGCATCTGGGGTTGCGCTTCAGCGCCAGCAGATGCGGGTCTTTGGACGAAGGCTAGAGGCAATCCCATTTCTCGACCTCTGGACAGCAAGGCCGGCCCGCTACGATGGGCGAGCGCCGCCGTCAACCCAGCCCAATCGGTGACCTTCCCATCCGCGGCCAACCAAGCACCGAGTAGTTCCCAATCACTGCCACGAGCCAAATTGACAGCCAACCAGCCGTCGCTACACGCCAGGAGGCGGCAGCTACCGTTGGCGGACTGCTGGCCCTTTGGCCTGATGCCAAGCTCTCGGGCTCTTGCGCCCAGCACCCAATCCGCGGAAGGAAGATCTGCGTCGGGGTACTGGTGTTGCAAGGCTTCCAAGACTTGATTCACGCAAGCGCTTAAATCATTGGCGGGTATACTGGCCACTATGTCGAATGAGTCTACATTTGCTGCCGAGCGCGTCATGTCTGCTGAAGCCTTTGGGCGACTGTTGCGAACGCCCATGTTGGCTGAAGAGCACAGCGTTGTCAGCGGCTGTGATTGGGTGGAGATCGATTTAGATAGCGTGTTCGATGGTAACACTAACGCCCTGTTCCCAAGTGGGGAGCAAGTGTGGCTACCCAACGCACCTGTTCTGGGCTTTAGCCGGCAAAGCTTCGAAAGCCTTACAACCACCCACACCCAACTGCTGAGCTGGGTCGATCTGGTGATCACCCCGGACCTTCCTCAGGCCATGATCGTCCAGACGCTGGAACACCTGGCCGGCAACCCTGCTGCCAGCACCGGACTGGTTCAACTGCTGCGTCAAAACTCCGACCTCAGCGTCAACCAAGGCCTGCTGCTGGAATCGCTGATGTACAGCACTCTACAGCACGGTGCCGAGTTCGAATCCTGGCTTGCCCAGCGCAACACCAAGACTAAAACAATACAGCGGGAGCCAGTGCAAACAGAGCCAGTCATCGAGATTAGCCGACGGGACGATGAGCTAACCATCACCTTAGACCGACCAGACAAACACAATGCGTTTTCTGCCGCCATGCGGGACGAGCTCTGCCAGGCCCTATATTTGGCTCAGGCAGATGCCACCATCCAACACATAACACTGGAAGGCCGGGGGGCATCTTTCTGTTCCGGCGGCGATCTGGACGAGTTCGGGACAGCAAGAGACGCAGGCCTTGCCCATTTGACCCGCACTACCCGTTCACCAGCCCGCTTGATTCACGCCTTGGCAGACAAAACCACCGCTCACCTGCATGGCGCCTGTATCGGCGCTGGCATTGAGATGACGGCCTTTGCTGGGCATGTGACCGCCACGGAAGGAACCACCTTCGCCTTACCTGAGGTAGGTTTTGGATTGGTACCCGGCGCAGGCGGTACGGTGAGTATTCCACGCCGCATCGGCCGCCATCGAGCGGCATTGCTGGCCATCAGCGGCTGCGCGATCCATGCGGCCCGGGCACTGGACTGGGGACTGATTGACGACGTCGTCAATTAATTCTGGCTGGTCCAACAATGGGCCCAAGCCTTCGCCATCGGTCCGTTCTAGGCCAACTGCTCTTCAAAGGTCGCTTTGACCACTCGACGTAGCAGTTTGCCCGTTTCGTTATAGGGCAATTCGTCCCATTGCTTCATATGGGCAGGAACCCTAGAGCTGCGTAACTCAATTTTAACCAACTCCGCCAGCTCCTGCATGTCGATGCTGGCGCCAACCTTGGCTACGATGGCGGCAGCAACTGCCTCACCCCATTGTTCGTCGGGGACTCCGACCACTGCCACATCGGCCACGGATGGATGGGTCAACAGAACGTCTTCGATTTCGCCGGGCGAGAGATTCTCACCGCCACGGACGATGACGTCATCGGCGCGACCCTCTAGGAACAGATAACCTTCGTCGTCTAAGCTGCCCGCATCGCGAGTAGGGAACCAGCCCTGGGCATCAACCACAGAACCCTTACCTTCGTACTCGCCAGACACCTGTTCACCTCGTACATAGATTTCACCGCGTTCGCCGGCGCCTAGCACCCGGCCTTCGTCATCGCGGATTTCTATCTCAACCCCGGGCAGGGCCTGACCTACCGATACCAGCCGGCGACGCCCTGCTTCAGTGGTACTGGCGACTGCGTCGCGATGGGCGTCGGGGCCCAGCACGCAAATAGTAGAGCTAGTTTCCGTTAAGCCATAAGCGTTGGAGAAATCCGTATCGGGAAACAGCGTCATGGCTTTTTCGATAACGCTCAGTGGCATTTTGCCACCGCCGTAAGCCAAGCTGTTCAAGTGCGGCATGCCGGCATCCGAGGCACCAGCTGCCTCTAGAGTTTCAACAATGCGCGCCAACATAGTCGGCACCACAAATGCCGTGGTGACTTTGTGCTCTCGCACAAGCTCTATCCAACGCTCGGCGCTGAAGTTTGGCAACTGGATAACATGCCGCCCGGAATAAACCGAACTCATGATCGCAGCGATACCGGCGATATGGTACGGCGGTACGCACACCAAGGACGCGTCGTCTTCTGGCGCGCTGGCAAATTCTACCGAGCTTAAAATATAGCTAACCAAGTGTTTATGTCGCAGCACTGCGGCCTTTGGCTCGCCGGTTGTGCCACTGGTAAAGAGAAGCACGGCAATCTCGTCCGGGTCCATGGCCCAGTCGCCTTCCACTGCTACCGGGTGTTGTCCAGCGTCTAGAAAAGAATCCGTAGAAATAGCATGAACATCGTCTAGGCCGCCCAGCGCATCAACACGATCTGCCGATGTTACCAAGTACGCAGGGGTTACCCGCTTTAGCAAAGCCAGTATCTCATCGTCGGTAAGACGATAGTTTAAGGGTACATAGGGCACACCGGCCCAAGCACTGGAAAACAATCCAAGCGGCGTACCTAGATTGCTGACATCCAGTTTGGCCATGCGGCTTGCACCGTTGGCACGAATGGACCCTGCCCGGTGTCGAGCCGCTTCAAACAGTTCGCTGTAGGTATAAGTGACTCCACGCTCACCGTCGGTAAACGCGGGGCGATCAGGAAACGCACCACTGGCCATTTCCAGCAACATCATGACATTCATTGTTGCCGCCTAGTCTGTTTTGGGGAGCTGCTTAGTATCCTTCTGCAACAGCAGTTGCCCATTCACTGCCAACGCTCCATCACCAGCCTTCACGCAAAGCACTTCTAATGATTCGTCCTCAGTGATGTAACGCTTGCCCATGGCAATGCCCACAGCATGGTCCGGGTGCACGGTAGCGTCCGCTGCTGTCTCGGTACCCGGCTCTACCATGGGCGCACCACCGCAGGTCAGCTCCACATCATCCCCTGATGCAGTAACTACCATAATCTCTCCCGCACAGACTGCGCTCTTAAAACGACCACCGGTTTTCAGCGTTGGCATAATTTCTCCCCCTGTTAATGCTTTACCGGATTCTAGAGTTTGTGAGCTTCCTTGACAAAGACTCTGTGGCATATGAAGTTGGTATCTTTCATCAAACACTTTCTGGGGGACTTTCACATGCGCATTTCCATCTCTATTGGTTCGGCTTATTACAACGGCGAAGAGTGGGATAGCCTCGTTGACTACACCATGGCAGCGGACCGAATGGGTGTGAACGAGGCATGGTCTGCCGAAGCCTGGGGCATGGACGCTATTGTTCCTCTGGCGTTCCTTGCAGCAAAGACCGAAAACATTCGACTGGGCACTGGCATCATGCAGATTAGTTCCCGAGTACCTTCCATGATGGCCATGACGGCTCAGAGCTTGGACACGGTATCCAAGGGCCGCTTCAATATGGGCTTGGGTGTGAGTGGTCCTCAAGTGGTGGAAGGACTGCACGGGGCCGCCTTCGGCAAACCGTTGTCGCGTATGCGGGAATGTATGGCAATCTTGCGCATGGCCTTGAATGGCGAAAAACTACAGTACGAGGGCGAACACTACGTACTGCCGCGACCCGGCGGCGAAGGGAAACCCATTCGTTTGTCTCAACCTCCACGACCTAATTTGCCCATATATCTAGCGACCCTAGGGCCAAAATCCCTACAAATGACCGGCGAGTTAGCCGACGGCTGGCTGGGTACTTGTTTCTTGCCGGAACAGGGCCACGTATTCCTCGACGACCTACGCACGGGCGCGGCCAATGCCGGCCGTTCACTGGCCGACATCGACATTCAAACCGGTGGCTACTTCGAAATGAGCGACGACGTTGAACGACTTATCGCGGCGCGTAAACCAGCCATGGCTTTCACTCTGGGCGGCATGGGTTCAGCCAAGACAAACTTCTACAATGACGCTTACTGCCGCGCCGGTTACGAAGATGATGCCAAGGCAGTTCAAAGCCTGTGGATTGACGGCAAGCGCGACCAAGCAGTAGCACGCGTCCCTGACGAAATGGTGCTGCTGACCAATCTAATCGGTACCGAAGACATGATTCGTGAGCGCCTGCGGGCATTCCGAGACGCCGGGGTGGATACCTTCCGGCTAGGCACGGGTGGCGAAAGCTGGAAAGACCGAACCGAGGCGCTGGAAGAAGCCGCGGATTTGATTCAGCGAGAAGTTAAATCTTGGGAAGCCGAAGCAGCGGCGAGCTAGAGCAAAACACAATTAAGCAGAGGCAAATTAGTATGCGTTTAGGATCGATCTTTTATAACGACTTTGAGCTCTTAGACGCCTACGGTCCGCTGGAGATGTTCGGCGCCCTAGGTGACAAAATTGAGTTGGTTACCATCGCCGAGCAGGCAGGACCGGTGAGATCTTCCGTGGGGCCAAAGACCATTGCCGATTACAGCTTTGACAACGCACCAGCCTTGGATTTGATTTTGATCCCCGGTGGCATCGGCACTATTGCCGAATTGAAAAATGATGCGCTGCTGAATTTCTTAACCGAGCGCTGTCCTCAAAGCCAAGTCACCATGAGCGTCTGCACCGGCTCGGCGTTACTAGCCAAGGCTGGGTTGCTCGATGGACTGGCAGCGACCACCAACAAAATGTTCTTCGAGCTGGCCCGCAGTCAGGGCAGTAATACCCAGTGGCAGGAGGCGGCACGCTGGGTGGATGCGGGACAGTATGTCACCTCATCCGGCGTCTCCGCTGGGACCGATATGGCCCTGGCGGTGATCGAACGCCTTTTTGGCTCAGAGTTGGCGGAGATGGTAATGAACTACACCGAATACCAGTGGCACCGGGATGGCGACCAAGACCCCTTCGCCGGGTTACTCAACCAAGGCGTCCTACCGGAATAAGGGCGCCTCAGGGCGTTACCGATTACCGCCAAATCACCACAAGTCGCGGCATTGCCGCAGCGGGCGTGGCCCTTCTCTAGAGCAGACGGCCTTTGTCGTTTTCAGCTAGCCTCGGCCAAGCGCCTTTAGATTCTCCTCGTGCTGGGTGCGGTCCACTGTGTACATGGACAAACACAAAATCATCAGCATCCACACTGTTAGCAATGTGGGCGCGTAGACCACCACAAAGTCCCGCAATACCTCGTTAGAGACCTCGCCTGGTTGCGCACCAGCAGGAAATTGACTCACGGTTAAAATG
>JAQWIX010000174.1 GCA_029248675.1 Pseudomonadales bacterium
ACGACCAAGCCGCAACGCCGGATCAGGTAACTCTCGATGGCTATGTGGATACGACTCAACGAGAAAACCTGCAGCTGTCTGGCAACATTGTCAGCGAGTTGCAGCTAGGTGATACCGTTCACACAGTGCTGGCTGGCTTTGAGGTCATGGATACCTCTTCAAACCAAGACCGCTTTAATACGTATTTCGATACGTCTTTGAGTGACAAGGAGTCCTTCTCCCTCACCGCAGGCACGCCTTTGGCGCTATCAGGTGGTGTGGGTGTGAATGCAGCGGGTCTGCCAACTCGAAACGACTTCACTTCGAAGTTGAATGACGACACCCATGTTGATATCGATGTCGTATCGCTTTTTGTGCAGGACGAGATCCAGCTAACCGAGAACTTCATTGCCGTTATCGGCGCCCGCTATGACGAATTTGACATCAGTGTTAACAACATCAAAGCCGGCGAGGTCAGAAGCCGAAAAGACGACGAGATTTCTCCTCGGGCGGGTTTGATCTACAAACCCCAAGACAACGTATCCATTTACGTCAGCTACAGCGAGTCCTTTCTTCCACGAAGTGGAGAACAATTCGCGAATATAAATGGCAATAACGACAAGCTAGATCCAAATACCTTCGAAAGCCTAGAGCTTGGGCTAAAGTGGAATTTGAGTGATCGGTTATCGCTTTCTGCAGCGGTGTTCGAGACAGACAAGAGCTCCCCGGAAGTGGACGATAGCGATGCGTCGAAGCTGGTTGTCGTCGACTCATCCATTGATGGTTTTGAAATCCAATTACAGGGTCAACTCAATGATAACTGGAGCCTGACAGCCTCCTACGGGTACCTGGATGGCGAGCAAGTCGATCAGACCGGACCCACCGGATTGCGCCCCAGAGAACTGCCTGAGAACACATTCTCGGTATGGAGCGCCTTTCAGGCCACCCCTCAGCTCGGCCTCGGTTTAGGTGCCTCATACCAAGACGACAGCTTTATCAACAACTCAAATTCCGCAAGGTTGCCAAGCTACACACGAGTCGACGCAGCGGTTTATTACGATGTTTCGGATGACCTCCGGGTGCAGTTCAACATCGACAATGTTGCTGATGAGGTCTACTACCCGAACGCGCACAGTACCCATCAGGCTAGTGTTGGTGAAGAAATCAATGCTCGACTGAGCGTTCAGTGGAGGCTCTGAGCGGCAAAGCCTCTACCGGCTAAAGATTTCACCGGTTAAGGATTCGTTCCCGTGGTAGTGGGTAGCCTCGCCACCACGGGAACGTAAATTCACGAGCGTTATGCAGCCGAAAGGCCTCGATTCCAATTCTCCTATTACCTCGGCATAGTGTTCAAAATGTTGAGGAAGCCCATGTCGACTAAACACCTACTAGACCCGTCTTTGCTGCCCTTGCTGGACTTTGCACCGCCATTTCAATTTAGCCTCGAGAACCTTCAGCGCTTTCGTGACCGAGGCCTCGCGGCTGCGGTACTCGGGGACTCCAATGCCCAGGGCGTAAAAAGAGAGGCCATTATCATCCCTGGCCCTGATTTCGATGTACCTTGTCTACTTTACTCACCGCTTGATGCCAACACTTCGTCGGCTTACCTACACATTCACGGCGGCGGCTACGTCGCCGGTAGCATCGAAGGGTCTGACGCCATGAACACCCGGATCGCTGCTCAGCTGGGAGTGGTGGTTCTCACAGTGGGGTATCGGTTAGCGCCGGAGCATCCGGTGCCAGCACCCCTAGACGACTGCTACGCGGCTCTGGGTTGGCTGCACCAGCAGGCTGATGCGCTTGGTATCGACAGGCAGCGTATCGCCATTGGCGGTGAAAGCGCTGGAGGCGGGCTAGCGGCAGCCTTAGCAATTCACGCGCGAGATCTAGGGGAGTTCGCGATTTGCCATCAGCACCTAACCTATCCGATGCTCGATGATCAAACGGGCACTGACGCCGCCCCCGGGGATCCCTTGGTTGGCGAGTTTGTTTGGAACCGGCATTGTAACGGGTTCGGGTGGTCCTGCTATCTGGGCGACATGCCGGCTCAAGCGCCGTTTGTGCCGGCGAGGGTGGAAAGTGTTAAGGGGTTGCCGCCGACTTGGATGTTTACCGTGGGTTTGGACTTGTTCCGAGACGAGAACATAGACTACGCCCAGCGGTTGATGGCTGCAGGCATTGCAACCGAACTAGTGGTCTTGCCGGGGGCCTGTCACGCGTTCCAGTGGGTGCCAGACAGTCCACTGACCCAGCGCTACATCCACAGTCATTTAGAGGCCCTAGGTAAGGCCCTAAACTGACGGAAAGTTGGCAACGGATTGGGGTGAAGTGTTGGCCGAATCCATAGACCGATATCTTGGACCAAAACCTTGGATCAAGTTCCCTAAAGAAGCCTTGGCTAGGCCCAGGTCACAAACTCCGTTGAGCCTTACCGACACGAAGAAACGAATTGTGCTTGAACGTTCTTCTTAGGCTTGGTGAGTGAGCAAACGCGCTGCCCGATGCGGTGGCCGGTTGGTCAACCCTGGACCAGATAATTGGCCTGCTGGGAGAGCCAGTCTTCTAGCACGGCATTAAGCTGGGTCGGCTTTTCTTGGGCCATCCAGTGGCCACTGTCGATGCGCCGCTCGGTCAGGTTTGGACACCGCTGGCGCATGGGTTCGGCAAAGGCTGTGGTGGTGGTGTCGCAAACATAGTCATAGGTTGCGTGGACAAAGAGAACCGGCATGGACAGTTCCTGACCGGCCTTGGAGTCAAGGTAGGCCTGATTGTCTTTGCCGTTCACGTACCACGAGTTGGGCCCAAAGAAACCGTTTTCGATCAGGTGTTTGGCATAAGTCGCGATATCGTCGTCAGTGACCACGTCCGGATCCAACGGCATGTCTGGAACGCCGCCCAAGGGTGCGAACCACCCATTGTTTTTGCGGGTGGATGCAGTGCCTGCAGGTTGGCCGCGCCCACTGGGGTCTCCTTTGCGAAATAACAACTTAACCACGCGCTCTGGGTCCTGCTCCATTTCTGCTTGAGCGCTGGCGAAGTTCTCGTAATAAAACAACTGATAATCCCATTGGCCCACAGGGTATTCGTCCGCGGGATAAAGGGTGCGATCAATGCTGTGTTCCATATGTTCTGGATTGCCTACAAACCCAAAAGGTACGCATAGGCTTGCCACAGCGGCCACCCGATCGGGGTGATGTAGGGCCATATTCCACGCCACAGGAGAGCCCCAATCGTGTCCAATCCAGACGGCCTCTTGGGCTTCCAGCGCGTCGATCAGTTCTACCATGTCTTTCACGATTTCCCTCTGGGCATAGGCGTCATGGGTGTTGTAGACCGTGGAACCTCCATAGCCGCGCATATCTGGGGCGATGGCTCGATAACCCAGCCGCCCCAAGTGGAGCAGTTGATGCCGCCAACTGATGGATAGTTCGGGCCAACCGTGGGTCATGATTACTAGGGGGCCATCCTCAGGGCCGCAGGCGCGATAAAAGGTGCTGTGGCGAGGTGTAGTGACCCTGTGCTCGGTAATTTCCATGATGGTGACCTAATAGTGTGAAGCTCTGTCTGCACGTTAACCCAGTGTCGCGGTAAGAGGAAACTAGGCGGCAGCCCTGAGCCAGTCGCATTTTCTTAGCGACCACCAGTCGAAGGCGCCGAGTTTGGGGCATTTGACCCGGTGCAAAGAGTGCTAGTCTGTTGATCCGGCCGGAGGCGCGCCGTTGCCAACAATATCCCTAGGAGTATCAGCCCATGCAAACCCCCGATCACTGGTTGGAAGAAGACAATGCCTTAAACAGAGAATTCCAGTTTGCCGACTTCTCTGAGGCGTTTGCCTTTATGACTCGTGTCGCCATGCTGGCAGAGACTGCCAACCATCATCCGGAGTGGTTCAACGTATACCGCACCGTAAAGATTCGGCTGACCAGCCACGATGCCGGCAACCGGGTGACGGACAAAGACATCGGCTTAGCGTTGCAAATTAACGAGCTGATAACGTGATTTGCATCCAAGAACTGAGCTCTAAGCCTGTTGGTTTGTCGGTAAATCAGGGTAGTATCCTGCCTCAGGGAAGAGCACAGCCAGGCCAGCGGCCGGCAAGTCTGTATTGCGAATAGTGGCCTATTTGGCAACGGGAGCTAACGAGTAAGCGCTCCAAGCCCATAAACTAAAAAATCAAAGATAAATTTGCGGGATAAACGCGAAGCAATCGCCAAACAACCGTACACAACAAGGAGCACTCGAATGCCGAAGATTACGTTTATTGAACACAATGGTACCCAGCACACTGTGGACGCCGAAGTTGGCCAGTCGGTCATGCAGGCAGCGATGGATAATTTGGTGCCAGGCATTGATGCAGACTGCGGCGGTGAGTGTTCCTGTGCAACGTGTCATGTCATGGTAAACAGTGACTGGTTGGCCAAGGTTGGCGCGCCAAACGATGCGGAAGACTCCATGTTGGACTTAAACCCTGAGCGCGAGCAAAGCTCACGTCTTTCTTGCCAGATGACCGTCAGTGACGAGCTCGACGGACTTATCGTCGACTTACCGGAGTTCCAGTTCTAATGAGTGAAGCCCCAACAATTAACATGGCGGAGTTCGATCCCAAGGATTTGGCTCTAGAAGATATCGACATAGCCCAACGCAGCCTGTGGATCGAAGACAAAAAGATGGCCTTCTTTGAGCGGCTTCGGGACGAAGCGCCGGTTCATTTCTGCAAAGATTCCGAGTTCGGTCCGTACTGGTCCGTCACACGGTACAAAGACATCATGGAAGTCGACGGCAACTGGCAAGATTTTTCTTCTGAACCCGCTATTACTATTGTTGAACCGGAAGAAGATTTCCCGCTGCCCATGTTCATCGCCATGGACCCACCGGTGCATGATGACCAGCGTAAAACCGTTCAAGGCTCGGTTGCGCCGGCAAATCTTAAGCTTATGGAAGAGACCATTCGGGCCCGAACCCAGAAAGTTCTGGATGATCTGCCCGTGGGCGAGCAATTCGATTGGGTTGATCGAGTATCTATCGAACTGACAACCCAGATGTTGGCCACCTTGTTTGATTTTCCTTTTGAGGACCGGCGCAAACTGACCCGTTGGTCCGATGTGGCTACCGGCGACGAAGAATCCGGCATTGTGGAAAGTGAAGAAGCACGGCAGGCAGAGCTATACGAATGTTTGGAGTATTTCACCAATTTGTGGAATGAAAGAGCGGAGCGCGGCGAGAGCAACGACTTAGTGTCTATGTTGGCTCACGGTGAAGCTACCAAGGACATGTCTCCCCAAGAGTACTTGGGCAATCTCATTCTTCTTATTGTGGGCGGCAACGATACAACCCGTAACTCCATGACTGGTGGGGTTTGGGCGTTAAATCAAAACCCAGGCGAGTACGCGAAGCTGCGAAACAATCCCGGCGTGATCCCTAACATGGTCTCTGAGATTATCCGCTGGCAGACGCCGCTGGCGCATATGCGCCGCATCGCGAACAAAGACTATGAGCTGGGTGGTCAAACCATCAAGGCCGGCGATAAGGTCATTATGTGGTATCTGTCTGGCAATCGTGACGAGCGTTCAATCGAGAATCCGAATGAGTTCATTATCGATCGTCCAAAAGCGCGCCAGCACCTGTCATTTGGCTTTGGCGTGCACCGCTGTATGGGTAACCGCCTGGCGGAAATGCAGCTGCGCGTATTGTGGGAAGAAGTACAAAAACGCTTCCACATGGTAGAAGTGATCGGCGAGCCCGAGCGAGTGCCATCGAACTTTGTGCATGGATACACCGAAATGCAGGTGGTCCTGCATCCCCACTAGTTAAGTGGCAAAACCCAGAAAGCCAGCGTCATGCTGGCTTTTTTGTGTCTAATATTTACGACATTTGAAAAGAGAGGAGAAGCATATGCCAGATTTTATTCGCGGTGACATTCGGCTGGCTTACGAGATTCACGGTAGTGGCCAACCAGTGCTACTGATCGCTCCGGGTGGATTGCGCTCTGAGCGTGGCATGTGGCGGAACAGCCCCCTAGATCCAGTGGCGCTGTTGAGTCCACATTTCCAGGTTGTCGCCATGGATCAGCGAAACGCCGGTGCATCTAGCGGTCCCATAGAAGCAGATCACACTTGGGATACCTATACTGAAGACCAATTGGCCCTAATGTCGCACCTAGGCCATGAGAAATTCGCCGTCGTTGGTATGTGCATCGGTGGTCCATATATCTTGAATCTGTTGAAGATCGCACCTGAGCGGGTAACAGCCAGCGTGGTGATGCAAACCATTGGTCGCGACAACAACTACCAAGAGTTTCTCGACATGTTCAACGGTTGGTCCGAATCCCTACAGGCATTGGATCCCCAACGTTTTTCGGGGCATCTGCTGGAACCCATGCGCGCTCGCATGCTGGAAAATGACCTGACGTTTATGTGCATGACTGAGGTCGATGTGCATGCGCTGTCTGGCCCAATGCTGATCTTGGATGGCAACGATACCTATCACCCGGCTTCTTCCTCAGAGCGACTGGCGGCGCTACAGCCTCAGGCCCAGCGCATTGACCGCTGGAAGCAAGAACCCGACCTGCAGTTGGCCACGGAAGTTTTTCAAACCTTTTTGCAGCAGCATTCGGCAGTAGCGAGCTAGACCATCTAGTGCCATTGGGTCGGGAAGCCCGCCACAACCGTCTTAACAGGGGTGCTCCGATAGGGCTGCTGGTATATGGTAGCCAACCCTGTGGCACCAGTTGTAGGTAACACGGTTAAGACGTTTTTTTTATAAGGAGAGCCCATGTCTTTAGTAGCGGTGATGGAAACCAATCAAGGAACGATTCGCTTGGATCTGTATCCGGAACAAACGCCAATGACGGTGGCAAATTTTGTCAATTTGGCTCAGCGCGGCTTCTACGACGGTATTTCCTTTCATCGGGTTATTAACGATTTCATGATTCAGGGCGGATGCCCTCAAGGCACCGGAACCGGTGGGCCAGGCTATCGCTTTGCCGATGAATTCGTACCCAGCCTGCGACATGATGCCCCTGGCAAATTCTCCATGGCCAACGCGGGTCCAGGCACTAATGGTTCACAATTTTTTATCACTCACGTTGCGACGCCTTGGTTAGACGACGCCCACACCATTTTTGGTGCTGTGCAAAGCGATGCGGATCAAGAGATCGTCAATGCCATTGGTCAGGGGGATAACATCGTGAGCGTCACCATCGAGGGAGACACCGCCGATCTACTGGCCAGTGTCGAACAGGTTGCTGACTGGAACGCGGTACTGGACGGCTAATCGGTTCAATCCAGAGACGTTTAGCGCACGTTCGGTTTAAAGAAAAGGGGAGAGGGGAGAATCCATGAGTGAAGAACTGCTATTTGGCGACTTGAAAGTCATCGACATGAGCAGCTGGATTGCGGCACCGGTGGCCGCCACCATGCTTGCCGATTTTGGTGCCCAAGTGATCAAGGTAGAGCCGCCGGAAGCCGGTGACGGCTATCGCAACTTTGCCTTGATGCCGTCGTCGCCTACCAGCGATGTCAACTACACCTGGGAGATGGACAATCGCAACAAGCGCTCTATCGCCCTGAACTTGAAAACCGACCAAGGCCGGAAAGTGCTGCAGCAGATGGTGGCGGAGAGTGATGTATACATCACCAATACGCCTCAAGCCATGCGCAGACAATGGGGTCTGACCTACGAGGATCTGGCACAAATTAATCCGAATTTGATTTATGCCTCACTGACAGCCTACGGCGAAGACGGTCCAGAACGAGATCGTGAGGGGTTTGACCTAGTGGCCTATTGGGGCCGGTCTGGGCTTATGGACCTCGTGCGCGCGCCCGGAGCCGATCCGGCACCGGCGATCCCTGGGATGGGTGACCATCCCACTGCGGTTAGCCTCTATGCATCCATTGTGACGGCGCTGTTGTCGCGCCAGCGAACGGGGAAAGGCAGTCATGTCCATACCTCCCTGCTGGCAAATGGTATGTGGTCAGCTTCCTGCATTGCCCAAGGGGTATTTGCCGAGGCGGACTTTACCCTGTACCACCATCTGGCAGCGCGTTTGTTTACCCGGTTAATGTACGAGGCTGCCGACGGACGTTGGTTGCAATTCAGCATGGTGCGAACCGATGAAGAAGTGGACATGTTATTCACCCTGATCGGGCGGCCAGAGTTACTTTTGGACCCGCGGTTTATCGACGCCGAAAACCGCGTTATGAACGGCGATGTGCTGGTGCAAGCCATGCGCGAGGCTCTGATAACCCAACCCTCGGACTACTGGATGACTGCTTTGACCGAGGTTGGGGTACCTGTGGCCTTGGTAGGTACAGTGTCTGAACTCACCAAGGATCCCCAGGTCCTAGCAAACCCGATGACTCTAACGCCGACCCCGGAAGTCGGTATGCCTGGAGTAATCAAACACCCGCTTAACATAGATGGCCTTGCCAGCTGCCCTCCAGGGCCAGCACCGGAGCTTGGAGAGCACAGTAAGGAGATTCTTGCTGAGCTTGGTTACTCCGCCGAGGACATCGCCAGTATGGAAAGTCAGGGCGTTATTTAGTTGGGTCAGCTGCGAATGAAGGTGATGTGACGACGATGCAATCCATGTCTCCTGCGGTTCGCGATCTGGTGTTAGTTGGTGGCGGTCACAGTCATGTACAGGTGCTAAAGCACTTCGCTATGAATCCTATTCCCGGAGTGCGCCTGACGCTGATTTCGGATCAGGATGTGGCCCCGTACTCGGGCATGGTGCCCGGGTATATCGCCGGACACTACACCAACCAAGACATTCAAATTCCGCTAGAGCCCCTTTGCCGATTTGCCAAGGCACGGTTCATTTGTGCCCAAGTCTCTGGCTTAGATTGTGATAAACAACAGGTCTTGCTTCAGGGCCGGCCGGCTATGTCCTATGATCTTCTGTCCTTGAACTGTGGCGCGAAGCCAGACCTCAAAGGAATGCCTGGAACGCCGGTGAAACCAATTCACGCGTTTATCAAGCAATGGCCGGCATTACGCGAGCGTATTGTTCGGGAAGATTCCGGCGAGGATCTCGGCATCGTTGGTGCCGGCGCTGGGGGGGTAGAAATCGCCATGGCATGTCGGGCGGCTTTGCCGGTCAGTACGTCCATTACATTGATTGGACCAATGCTCTTACCCGGTCTTAGCAGAAGGGCTGCCGATCTTGTGCGCCAAGAACTAGATCAGCAGAACATTACTTATCTGCCAAATCGAGTCCAGACGGCGTCCGCGGTCGTTGCTCAAGAACCGGCCGTGAACCCAACACCGGATTCAGACCAAACCGGTTCTCAACCACTCTTAGTCCACTTGGACAATGGCTCTTCAACTCAAGTGGATCACCTGCTTTGGGTCACCGATGTCAGGGCGCCAAGCTGGATCCGTGAATCTGGTTTGGATTGTGATGACCGAGGATTTTTGCGGGTGGATGCTAACCTTCGAAGTTTGAACGATCAGCGTATTTTTGCCGCAGGCGACGTGGCCCACCTGCACAACGGACAGCGCCCCAAGGCTGGGGTTTATGCGGTTAGAGCGGCGCCTACTTTGGCCCGCAATTTGGCGCTGGCGATCCAAGGACTGGCCCTGACATCTCTGAGTACGCGGTTTCGTCCCCAGACATCGTTCCTCACGTTGATCGGTACAGGCACACCGGAACAACCCAGCGCTATCGCCACCAAGGGTCCTTTTGCGCTCCGTGGAAAGGTTTGCTGGCACCTCAAAGACTGGATTGATCGGCGCTTCATGGCCCGGTTCACTCAGCTGCCGCAAATGGACAGTCCACAAGTGACGTTGCCTGAGGGATTAGCTGCTGACTTACCCGAGGACGATATGCGCTGTGGGGGTTGTGGTGCCAAGCTGGCAGCAGATCCGCTGCGTCGCGTGCTGGCGCGGCTACCCGAGCAAAAGGCGGATCACGTAACCCTAGGCATGGGTGACGATGCTGCTCTTGTCATGCACAACGGAGGCAGTACCGTGATGAGCGTGGATGGCTTTCGCTCCATGGTGGACGATCCCTATCGCTTTGGTCGTATCTGTGCCCACCACAGCCTGAATGATCTTTTTGCCATGGGGGCGAAACCCGCATCGGCCTTAGCCTTGGTAACGGTCCCCCTGATGTCTGAGCGTTTGATGGAGGAGGAGCTTTACCAGCTTCTGCGTGGCGCCGTGGATGTGCTTAATGGAGCCAATACGCCCCTAGTAGGCGGCCACTCAGCCGAGGGTGCGGAGCTGACTATGGCCCTCACGGTGACGGGTACGCCCGCACCGCTAACGCTGACCAAGGGTGGAGGGGCTGTCGGAGATAAGCTGGTTCTGACCAAGCCCATCGGCACGGGAGTTATTTTGGCCGGTTCCATGCGCGGGCTGCACGAATCTGGTGCGGTTAGTGCCTGCATGGAGAGTATGGATACCAGTAACCAGCAGGCCATGACGCTGCTTCAGACCCATGGAGTCAAGGCTCTCACCGATGTCACCGGCTTTGGCCTCGTTGGTCATTTGGGTGAAATGCTCCGAGCTAGCGGCTGTGGTGTGAACCTAACCCTGGACGCTGTGCCTGTGCTACCCGGAGCCTTGACCTTGGCTGCTAGGGGCGTACGAAGCTCCATCGCCCAAGCCAACGCTCGAGCCATAGCTGACTATCAGGTGGCGCCTAACCTAGACGTTACTCGTCTGGCCTTATTGTCTGACCCTCAGACGTCTGGCGGTCTTTTAGCTTGTGTCGCCGCGGATAAAGTCGATGACTGCATCCATGCACTGGCAGAGGCAGGGATAGATGGCGCGGTGATCGGCGAGGTCAGGGAGGCCAGCCACTGGCACATCGTTTAGTAAGCAGACGCAGGCCTGCGGCGTCTGGCGCGGCTGGCCCTTAAAAATAGGCGGCGATGGCGGGGCGAAACCGATCCATATCCACCAAAAACGAGTCATGACCCTGAATACTGTCGAGGGCGCTAAAAACCACTTCCGGAATTTTCTCCTGCAGTGCTTCCGCCAGCTCTTGCTGCTGGGATAGAGGGAACAACGCATCGGTTGCTACGCCAATGACCATGGCTGATTCCAGGCGCAGGTCATTGAAGCTTGCGGACAAGCTGCCGCCATGGTCTAGGCCATCAAACAGATCCATGGCCCGTGAAAGATACAGATAGCAATTGGCGTCGAAGGCGCCAATGAAACGATCGGCATGGGTTTGTAGGTAGGATTCCACCTCAAAATCGATGCCGAAAGGTGTGTCAGCTTCGGTGAAGTCCGGTGCTCGCTCTCGACCAAAGCGCTCTGCCCATTCCTCCCCTGAGCGATAGCTGATCATGCCGAGCTTGCGGGCAAGACGCATGCCCATTTCCGGTCCATGGCCCGCGGGGTCGTAGTTTCCTTCTAGCCACAAAGGGTCTCGGCGGATGATTTCGCGCTGCAGTGAGCGCAGAGCAATGGCATGGGGCAAAGCTCTTGCGGCGGAGGAAATGGACAGCAGTCGACGACAGCGATTGGCGTGGTTCAAGGCAAAAGATAGAGCGGTCATGCCGCCCATGGAAGGTCCGATCACCGTATGCAACTGATCGATGTCCAGGTGGTCAAGGATATGAGTAGCGATGTTAGCGATATCTTCTACGGTAAGAACCGGGAAGCTGAGTCGATAAGGCGCGCCGGTCGTGGGATTGACACTCGCAGGACCGGAACTGCCAAAGCAGCTGCCCAAAGAATTGACGCAGATGATGAAGTAGCGGTCGCTGTCCAAGGGCTTGGCCGGGCCGATCATATCCTCCCACCAGCCTGCCGATGGGTCCTCGGGTGATGACGCTGCGTGGGCGGAAGGAGAAAGGCCTGTGAAAATCAGAACTGCATTATCCGCTTGGGAGTTCAATTTGCCCCAAGTCTCGAAAGCGATCGAAGGTTTAGTCAGTGAGCCGCGTTTCATGGCGAATTCACCGTCGATGGTCAAAAACTGTGCTGCTTTCACTCAAATCCCCTCAGCGAAGGCGATCCACCCTATGAGAATGCCCGAACAATATCCAGAGCACGTGGTTCTATGGATATAACCACAGGGCTTGCCGTGGGCGAGCCGGTGGCAAAAAGGTCTACTGAGGGCGTTCGTCGGTGATGGCGAAGGTCTGTGAGATTTGTTCCGCAGTCATCAAGATATCGTCGATTTGATCCAGAGCTACGGCATCGAAGGAAATACCTAGGAAGGCCGTGGTGGACAGCTCGATAAACAACTCCAGTAACTGCTCTTCGCCGGTTACATCGTTTAGATCGACGAATAATTTGGTAAAAAAGCCTGATGCGGCCATCTGCTCCGTTGCGTTCAGGTGGAGCAACAAATCTTCGAATTTGGGTCTGAGGTCATTCTTGACCGAGTCGATTGCATTCATGAATTCAGGG
>JAQWIX010000176.1 GCA_029248675.1 Pseudomonadales bacterium
AAATTTGCGCCCATGGCATCTCGGGTATCTACAAGTAGATGCATGACGACCATTAGGCGGCCGTCTTCCTCTGCTTGGTAATCAGATACCTCGATATCCAAAGCGCCGCCACCACGAGCAACCATTTTCGGGTGCAGGCTGTTGGCCAAGGCCACGATATCCTCGCGATGCTCAAGCAAGGTAGCTTTTACTTGTTCAGGGTTCGAATCGATGACTATTTGCACTTGGCCGATCAGCACGGGATCCACAGGATCTACTGAAAAGCCGCCGCCAAGTCGGGCCATTCTGGCTGCGCCAGACAGACCGGCGACAATGGAAGGCTCTTCCACTACCAAGGGCACCACATAGTCTCGGTTGTTGATCAAGAAATTAAGGGCCACCCCCATGGGCAGGCCAAAAACACCCACTACATTTTCGATCATCTTGTCTGCTACGTTCAGCTGGACTTGATGATTGCCGCTGCTGAGTAGTCGCACGTCTTCGTTGCTGATTAGACCCCGTTGGTGCAGGGCGCTAATACGTTGCTCGATGGGCATGCGAAAGAAGTTGGGAATGCGTGAAGAACCCTGTTGGTCAGGGTTAGTGGCCGTGGACGAATCATTGTCCGTGGTGGAATGCGACGCCATGCGTTGCTGTCTCCAAATCTAATGGTAAGAAGCCGTTTGCATCGGCTTGTTGCCGAAAATAAGTCAAGGCCAGTGGATCATCGGAGATTGCTAGACCAATATCACCACCGCCAGCGCCGCAGGGTTTGTAGAGCACCCCGGAGGCGGCGGCTAGTGTACCCAACCTTGCATGTTCTTGGGTGAAAATATTGAGAAGCGCGACATCATCGAGGGTTTTTAGCGCGAGGCAGTAATCCTTCAGAATAGACAGGGTCGGGTTGTCGCAAAGGGACTGGCTTAGGGACGCAAGTTCATCCAGCGCGACGGTGTCAGCGCCTTGGCGCCACCGATTGAAGTGGGAAATATGATCGGTGGTTTTAGCACTGGTGCCACTCCAGACGATCTGCCAATGAAGCCCTTCGGGCATCTGAGCCACAGCCGCCTGACCTCGCTGAAAGTGGATCAGGCCACCATGCCAAACCGAGGCAACGTCCAAACCGCTTCCCTTGCCGCCTTGCCAATTTCTATGAACTTCCAGCGCCTCGTGGAAGTTCGGTGTGCGGCCAGTGACCTCACAAAGCAGCCGGTAGGTCGCCGTGCACACGGCGGCAGAGGAACCCAGTCCCAGCTTACGATCACCGAAAAAGAAGTCTGAGCTGTCCGTGGTGATGTTTAGTGGTGTGGAGCAGTGAGACAGTGAAGGCGCCTGCCAATGCTCAAGAACCGCCCGGACGAAGGCGCTCCCAAGGCCCTCGGGCAGTTGCTCAGCGGTGACGGTCTCTGGCTCTGACTCAAAGCCTTGGCTGACAAAGTGCCAATAGGCGTCCTTTGAATATTGCATGCTCACCGCGGCTCGACTGCTGACGGCCATTACTGCCGCTGGAGCATCTGCGAGCACAGCGTATTCGCCCCACAGGACGATCTTGCCCGGTGCCGAGGCGCTGCTCATGTGACGACTCGTGCTCCATGCCCCAAGGGGCTGCGGATGATGTCGATGACTCCCGGCGTTTCCGCCAATGCCGCTGCAACCGTGTCGGCACTACCGGGCAAACAGACCGCCTTAATCTGGGGGCCAGCGTCAACGGTAAAGAATACGTCTTCGCCTTCCTCACGCAACGCACGCACGCGATCCATGCAGGCGACACTGGCTGGTGTCCAGTAGCTCAGGGTGGGTTGGCTGGTTAGCATTAGGCTGTGCATTTTCAGGCAGTTCAGTTCCGCCACGGCAGCCAGCCCTTGGAAGTCTTTGTCGTTAATGGCCTGTGACCCAGCAGCAAAGTCCGTGGCGGCATCCCGCAGCCAAGCCTTGTAGTACGGTGAAGTCAGCCGTGAGCGTTCCATACCTTCACCGGAACTCACGCTTTTGGCTTCGTTACTAGTGACAGCCACTACCACTTCCAACGGCCATTGCTCCTGCGACGCCAATCTCACTGCCTGCCACTGAGGCGGTACCAGAGCCACGAACCCACCGAGGATCGAACGCGCGGCGCTGGCAGAACCCTTACGCGCCCAGTCCGAGCACATTTCTTGGTTCAGGCCGAGTTCACAGTGGGCGTTGATGGCGGTAATCAGCGCCGCAAAACCGGAAGCTGAAGACGCCAGTCCCGCACTGGTGGGAAAGTCGTTACCCGTATCAATGTGCAGAGGTGGCACATCAAAGGTGTCCCTCAGCGTGTTTAGCCAGCCCTGCAGCTTGGGGTCTTGGCTTGTTTCGCCGTTAAGCACAAAGTGGTCGGTTGTCCCATCCTCTACTTGAGTCACCGTTGTGAGTCCTGCCAAGGTAATGGACAGGTTAGGCGTTGCCGGCAGATTGCCGGCTTTTTCCTGCTTGCCCCAGTACTTTACAAGGGCAATGTTCGGGTGGGCGTGAGCGATTGTCATGCTAGCGCGTGGCCTTTTTTTAACCGGCTGTTATTGGTAGGCCGCGGGTGGCGTAAAGTCGAAGCCAAGGCGCTCCAGCTCTTGGGCAATGCCGATGGTGACCAGATCGCCAAACTCAGGCCCAACAATTTGCACCCCGATGGGTAAGCCGTCTTTATTTAAGCCCGTTGGGATCACAGTGGAAGGCAAAAACGCTACCCCGGTTAAACCAGCCCAAAAAACCTGTTCGAAGTAGGGGCGCTCGGCATTATCGACCATGATTGTTCGCTCACCAAAGGGTCGGTGGTCGTGTTTGAAGGCGGGTGTTGCCATGATGGGCATGACCAGCGCATCGAACTCTTGGAAGTATTCGTGCCAAGCCCAGCGCAGTTTTTGGCGCGCCTCGTTGGCGGCGCTCCAGTCTCGAAAAGACGAAACCTGTCCCCGAAAAACTTTGGCGGCATCGCTCTGATCGTTGGGATCCAAGGTTTGGACGTGTTGAACCAACGAGTCGTAATCTTCGTCGGGCATACGGGAGGCCATGGTGGCCTGTAGCAGGTGTCCGTAGACATCATGGGACTGTGAGGGGTCGAATGCCGGGCGTGTGTCTTCGTTGAGTTGCGCCCCGGCATCACGCAGGGCAGCTGCGACCTTGGTTACCCGATCCTCCACCTCTTTGGCGATAGGCGCTCGCTCTTCGCTACGCCAAATGCCAATGCGCAGGTCTGACAGGCTGCGGCCGGTCAGGTCAGGTAAGTCCAGCTTATACCCTCGTGCGACAATGGGGTCTGGGCCGGCAATCAAGTCCACAGAGGTGCGTAAATCCTCAGCAGAACGGGCTAAGGGTCCAATGACCGAAATATCCGGGGTGGAACGTATCTTCGGCGCAACGGCATGCCCCTTCATCCACAACAAGCCGTGTGTTGGCTTATGACCAAAAACACCGCAAAAGTGGGCTGGGTTTCGAATGGAGCCGCCAATGTCTGAGCCGATCTCCAGTCCGGTCAATCCTGCAGCCAATGCCGCAGCCGAACCACCAGAGGAACCGCCGGGGCCACGACTGTGGTCGTATGGGTTGTTGGTCGTGCCATAGACATCGTTGTAGCTTTGAAAGTCTGCTAACGAGATGGGTATGTTGGTTTTGCCGAAGACGTTAGCACCGGCACCCTTGAGTCGCTTAACGGCTTCGGCATCCTCATCAAAGACATTGTCTTTTAGCGCAGGGTTGCCCCAGGTAGAGGCGGTGCCTGCGATATGAAAGGACTCTTTCACAGTCATGGGTACCCCATGCAAAGGACCGCGGCTCACGCCCTTGGCTAAATCGGCATCTGCGGCGGCGGCGTCGGCTAAGGCCTGCTCTCGGGTGTCCACGACGACGGCGTTCAAGTCGCCATTGAAACGGTCAACGCGCTCTAAGTAGTGGTTGAGTAGTTCGACAGCTGAAATGTCTTTGTTTTGAATTTTTTCGGCAAGTTCGGTGGCCGACGCAAAGCTGAGTTCGCTCATGATGTTTCCTCCAATCCCTAATAACTTCAGACTGCCGCTTCCGAGAATCGTTGGCAAGCTGGTGCCGGCAGTTCTTTGCGATACTTAGGGGTGCCGGTCTTCGGCCTCAGAGTTGGCGTCGCTTTTGAGCTGTTCCATCCAGTGCTCAATACGATGCCGGGTTGGGGGTAGGTCTAGGGCGATTAGTGCAACGCCCAGGGGCAGCATCCAGAATCCAAGCACAGGTAAAAAACCGAATACACCGCCTACCATAAACAACAGCCCAAGGAGGCTGCGAAAAACCGGCGGCACGCTTTCCTTTGCCCAGACCAATACCCGATACGAAAAGGCCCGTACCTTGCGCTTCAGAGAATTGGGCTGGTCGGTCACTGGCCTAGTCCGGTGTGGAGGTTCGGCCAGCAAGCCCGATCAGACATAGGCAGGCTGATCATCCGGTGCCTCGTGGTCGTCTGGGTGAGCGCGACGAGACAGCGACGGATCAACGGATAAGAAGCGAAAGACACCGTTTTCATCCTCGGTACGCTGCAGTCGATTCCGGTGCATGAGTAAGTGCACGTGGGCAATCGCCTCGCCCAAGGCCATCATCATCTGACGGGAATCCAGTTTTCTGGCAAACAGCACAGGCAGTAAATCCTTGGCGATTTGCGGTTCTACGCAGGCCTCTTCGATGGCCAGCATGCGGTCTTCGTGATGATTAATCAGGTCTCGCAACCTTGGTCGTACACCGAAAAAGGGCAGGTTATGTGCTGGTAGCACGAAGGTATCTTCTGGGATCACCTCTAAGAAGTGATCGTGAGAATCCATCCAGTTTTTTAGCGGATTTGCATTGGGTTCCGAGGGGTGCACGCTCACGTTTGAGGTGATCACCGGTAAAATCTGGTCGCCGGAAATCAGCACCTTCAACGCTGATGAATACAGGCAAGCGTGCTCGGGAGAATGGCCTGAACCGACGACGATTTGCCAGTCCGTATCGCCGATGCGGAGCATCTGGCCATCATGCAGTCGCTCATAGCCCTGGACCATGGTGGGCATGCTCATGCCCTCGGACTCTCGGCCTTCCCACATTTTTGCCAGTTGCTGCAGATAATCCGCAGGCATGCCCGCTTGGGTATAAAACTGTTCGCCAATCCACCCGGAACGGGAGTTGCCGCCGCCGTTGGAGAAAGCCCGAGCTTGATAGTACTCGGCTTGGGTCATGTACAGGGGGCATTGAAAACGGTCGGTGATGGTTTTGGCTTGTCCGATGTGGTCCGGGTGCATATGGGTGCAAATGACCCCAACGACGGGTTTTCCACCCAGTTCATTGGTAAATACGTCATCCCAGACTGCCTCGGTATCCTTATTCGCAAGGCCCGTATCCACCACCCACCAGCCTTGGTGGTCCTCCAAAAGATACAAATTAATGTACGCCAATGAGCCGCTCATGGGCATGGCCAGCCAGTGGACCCCAGGGGCGACTTGCTGCAGTTTGCCGCGCTCGGGTCGCTGGTCGAAGGGGTAGGAAATCTCGTCGAAGGATGTTGGTGCTGTAATACTCATCAACAAAGTATAGCTCTTCGGTGCTGCCGCCGCCGCTTGCTTTTTGCTCTGGCACTGGTTCTAGCCGAGATGCGCGACCTGTTTGATGTGCTAGATTCGAGCCCAGAGATGGAGAGGGCGACGTCAGTAGGGGGATACATGGACAGCGTTTTAACGAATATCACTGTGGTGGAGCTTAGTCAGAGTCCGGCAGCCGGCTTGGCCGCCATGGTCATGGCGGACTTTGGTGCGGAAGTGGTTTGGTTTGAATACGCCACCGATACGGTTCAAGGGCGTGACGACTACCGAGTATGGCACCGAGGCAAGACTCGGGTGCCGGTAGAGTTAGATGGCGATGCCGCTGGGTCTCAAGCCGATATCCTTCGTCACCACATAGTGGCAAGCGCCGATGTGTTTCTGACCGATTTGAGTTCGCAGTCCCTGCAAGAATTGGGTTTGGATTGGGCGACGCTAAGACAATCTCGTCCAGACTTGATTCATGCCGAGGTCAGCGCCTTCGGCGATGACAACCCATACTCTGGGCTTGCCGCCCATGGCGCACAGGGCATGCCCGACGAGAGTCTGGTGGCAGCGGCCATTGGCCGCATGATGATTTTTGAGGGTTTGGCCCAGCGACAAGGCCCGGCCTACCCGGGAGTGCGGGTTGGAACTCACGGTGCGGCTCAAGCCACCCTGGCCGGGGTATTGGCCCAATTGGTCGCTCGGACCAAGGGTCGGCTAGGTCAGCGCCAGCAAGCCACCATCCTTCAAGCGCTGATCGCCTACGATTTGGTTGGTCTGGGCGCCAGTCAGCTTGAGACTTCGCCACTGCCTGAGATGAATCCCATGGAACTTATGCCCATGCTGAACTTTCAGCCTGTGCAGTGTGCGGACGGCCGCTGGTTGCAGCTGGGTAATTTGTTGCCGCACTTGCAGGTCAACTTTTTGCAGGCTGCCGGCCTTACCGACATTTTAGACGATCCGCGTTTTGCCGAGCAGCCACTAGAGGAAGCCGTAGCCGAGGAATTTCGTGAGCGGGTTTGTGCGCACATGGCGACCCGGTCCTTGGATGAGTGGATGACGGTATTCGTGGCCGATGGCGGGGTGGCCGCCCACCCCTATCAAAGTACTCAAGACGCCATGTGGGATGCGGACATTGTGGCGAATGGCCACAGTGACGACCGGCATGGCTTTCGCCAGTTGGGGGTGCTGGGACAGTTTTCGGCGACGCCGGGTCAGGTTGCAGCCCCGCCGAGAACCCAATCATTGCAGGATCTGGTGCTGCCCGAGAAGTTTACTGCCGCCGTCGATGCCCCAGCCGACAGCGAGCGTCCGCTGCCTTTGCAGGGCATCACCGTGGTAGAGGCGGCGGCCATCATCGCCTCGCCCCTGGGGGCGTCCATGCTGGCGGATTTGGGCGCCCGGGTGATCAAGCTTGAGCCGTTGGATGGCGATCCCTTTCGGGCCATGCTCTTTGGTCTGGCCGCAGAACGTTGCAACACCGACAAAGAGAGCCTGTCTGTGGATTTAAAACAAGCGGAAGGCCAGCAAATCGTTCAAGACCTGATCGCCGATGCGGATATTTTTATACACAACTACCGGCCCGGGGTGCCCGAGCGACTAGGTTTGGACTACGACACCCTGTCCAAGCGCAATCCTCGGTTAGTGCATTTGTCCGCTACCGGATACGGGACGCAAGGACCGGGTAAGATCCGACCCTCCACCCACCCGGTGCCCGGCGCGGCCTTGGGGGGTGTGCTGTATCAATTTGGGCGGCTGCCCATTGAGCCTTTGGATTACCCAACCTTGCGAGATGTGAGTCGTCGCTTGTTTCGAGCCAATGAACTCAACCCTGACCCTAATACCTCCTTCGTGGTAGCCAGTGCAGCGGTGATGGGGTTGCTAGCAGCCGCTCGTACCGGTAGAGGTCAGGTGATTAGCTTGGACATGTTCGGTGCCAATGCCTACGCCAATTTTGACGATTTCACCCAGCGGAAAGATGGCTCCGCCCGACCCGAGATTGATCCTGACTATCGCGGTACCGATGATTTTGAACGTCTCTATCCCTGTAAAGAAGGCTGGCTGTTTATAAGCGTGCCTCACCCACGAGATGAGCAAAGGCTGATGGCAGAGATCGGCAGCTGGGAGCACCTTAGGAGTGAAACAGCTGAGTATTGGCAGAGCCGGCTGTTACCCATGGGACTAGGCTGCGTTCGCGCCGATGGCACGACCACAGGGCTGCGTATGCAGGAAGCGCCCTTTGCTGGCAGCGAATTGGTGGTGGGATTTGATCACCCTGTCCATGGCACAGGCCTGCGTCATGGCGCCATGTCTCACTGGCCCGATAGCCACCGAACGCTTCAGGGGGCTTGCCAAAAAGGCGACTGCACCGAAGCGCTGTTGGCAGAGTTGGGGAAAACGCCCGACGATATTCAAAGGCTGCTGAACTGTGGGGTCGTGGCTAGGGATTAGGCGCCTATTTACCGGCAGCCAGCCGATGGTGTCCAAGGGCCAAAGACGAGTTTTTGGCCAGTTAAAACTGTGAAATGGATCGATCCGGGTGCTGGAATCAGTCAATGTCTCGGCGTTACTATGTCAGCTCGTCAGACTTTACAGAGAGGCTCCCGTTTTAGGAGTCAAACAGATATGAGCGAAAAACAAACAACGCTTCAGCGACCTACAGATTTCTTTACCCAAGACGAAATCGCCTACTTGCGTGAGGTGAACCCTTGGCGCAGTGCGCTGGCCATCGCCCATTGCTGGGCGGTTATTATCGGCACTTGGATAGTGGTCTCTATCTTCCCCAATCCAATAACTATCACCTTGGGCATTATGATTATTGGTGCCCGCCAGTTGGGCTTATTCGTGCTCACCCACGACGGCGCTCATGGGGCGCTGTTTAAAAACCGTAAGGTCAACGATTGGGTATGCGAGTGGCTGCTGAACCGAGCGTTCACTGATGAAAAAATTGATACCTATCGCAAGTACCACATTGTCCATCACGCCAATACCCAGCAAGAAGACGACCCAGATCTGGCTCTATCAAAGCCTTTCCCAATCACGAAAAGTTCGTTCCGCCGCAAAGTGATTCGCGATCTCACCGGCCAGACCGGCTGGGATCAGTACGGGCGTATTGTGAAGTCGGCCTTCAAGGGCGATACCTTGGCAGAGAAATTACAGCGAGCTTGGCCGCGAATTGGCCCCAATGTGCTGATCAATCTGGCGTTTTTAGCGGTCTTTGCCGCTGCCGGGGTTTGGTACATGTACTTCGTGCTGTGGATCGTGCCGGCATTTACTTGGAACCGCTTTGTTGTGCGTCTGCGTAACATCGGTGAGCACGCGGTGGTGCCCGACAACGACGACCGCTTACGCAACACGCGAACAACAATGGCGAGTTGGTGGGAGCGTGCCCTGATCGCGCCCTATAACGTGCACTATCACTTGGAGCATCACTTGGTGGTGAACTGCCCCCATTACAAGCTGGCAGATGCCCATGAAATGCTGCTTGCCAAGGGCTTGCGCGACCAAATGGAAATTCAGCCCGGCTACAAAGCCGTGCTGAATTTGGCCCTGCGACCGGGCTAACCGCCTAGCGTTTCAGGCTGTTCAGATAGGTGATTAGGGTCAGGGTCTCTGCCGGGTCCATACGTCCTACCGGCGAATTACTGTAGGTTGAAAACATTACCTTGCCCTCGGGGTTCAGGACGAACTCGCTAGGCTGGATAAAGTCTCTGCGCTCATCCCACCAAGACCCCAAGGCATCTCCAATGTCCCGAGTAACCCCATAGGCCACGGGAAAGTTCAAAGGCTCTGCTACAGTTTGAGTGTCTTCTAGAGAATCCACTGTGCCAGCAATTACACTGACGCCTTGAGCTGAGAACGCTTCACGGCGCTCTTCGTAGCCGGCCAACAGCCGGCGGCAATAAGGTCACCAATGGCCGCGGTAAAACAAAACTACCGTATAGGCGGTTTCTAAATCAGCGGGCAGATTGATGGTCTCATCCGCTGTGGTTGTGAGAGTGATGTCCGGAAATTGATCCCCGGACGAAAGCATTGCCGTCATTTCTACCTCCGATTTTCTTTCTCTGAGTCCTAGTAGCCTGCTACTACGCCATTAATTGAACAGCGTGTCGAAATCTCGCGCTTCGTTACTGCCCCGGCAGCTTTTGATGCAGCGTGCCAAGACAGGTAACCCCTCGCTTATCTGTTCCATGGTCAAGTGTCCAAAGGCCAGCCGCAGGTAAGGCACGTGGGCGCGCTGGTAGTGAAAGCTCTGGCCGGGCAGGTAGTTCAGGCCCTGTTCCAGAGCCATGGGCCTAAGGGCCTTGGTGTCCACATCTTCGGGCAGCCGCACCCAGATAAACAGGCCGCCGACGGGTTCAGACCAAACACATATGTCGCCTAGCTCCGCTTCAAGCCCTTGTAGGGTCAAATCGCGCTTGGCCTTGAGTACCGGGTTCGTGGCCTTGGCGTGTTTTTGAATACCGTCCTGATAAAACTCGGCGGCAATGGCCGCGGCTAAATAGTTGCTGCCGGCGTCGTGACGCCGATCGAGAATTTTTTCCAGCATGGGTGGTCTGGCGTAGATGTAGCCCAGACGCAGGCCCGGCGCCAATATCTTTGACAGCGAACATAGGTAAATCTGGTTCGGATCATCGTCCAAGGCGTAAAATGCCGGCTCCAAGGGTCCGTCGTAGTGCACGTCTGCGTAGCAGTTGTCTTCCACAATGGGGACGCCATAGTGCTTGGCCATCTCGATGATCTGCAGACGGCGTTCCCGTGGCATCACGAATCCAGTGGGGTTTTGATAGGTGGAAATGGTGTAAATGAACTTAGGCAGCCGTTTCTCTTTGTTCAGCCGGTCCAGTTCGCGTTCAACCGCATCAGGGCACATACCACCTTCATCTAGAGGGATACCCACCATGTCGTATTTTAGTGACCGGTAGGCGCTCAACGTGCCCGGGTAGCAGTACTCTTCGACCAGCACGGTATCGCCGTGATTTTCCTGCAGCGCCTCGGCGGTCAGCGTCACGCCCTGCATGGAACCGTTGGTTAGCAGCAGGTGCTCCGGGTTAATGGCAATGCCCTCGCGATCTTCTTCGCGCTGGGCCATGGCAGCCCGCATCCCCGCGTGGCCTAGATTGCCCGGGTATTGAGTAAGGGCTTCGGCCTGCTCCTCAATGACCTTGCTAGCGGCAGCCTGTAACGCCGCCACTGGAAATGTTTCCGGGTCTGATCGGCCGCTGCCGAAGTCGTATTTAATGTGTGTCACCTATGCCTCTCCCTAATGCGCTCTGTAGCGAGTGTCCTCGGACTCAACCATAGCTGATTCGCCCCCGATGAACATAGGTTCTAATGAGTTTGGATAGACCTCATAGCGACAGCCGCGCAGGTTCCGAGTCTTAGTGGCACAGCGAATATATGACTCAGACCGCCTGTCGTGGCGGCCAAAGTCATCTTCTAGGTTTAAACTCAACCCCCAGAGTGGTCGGCGAAGCTAGCCTTGGCCGGAGCAGGATTACGGACCAACTGTGCCGACGGGGTCTTACGCTCGTATTTTTCCGCCGGGGTATTGATGATCTCCAGCAGTTCACCTTGGGCTTGACCGGCCTTTACCCGTTCGTCGCTGACCTTGCCGTAAGCAGTCGAGCGCTGTTGCGGGTCTCGGTTCAGGCGCCGGATCAGATTAGCCATTTGGCGCGGATTGGTCTCCTGTCCGTGCTGGGTGCCTGCCGCCCGGCTAATGGATTCGTTCATCAGCGTGCCGCCCAAATCGTTGCAGCCGGCGTTCATGCAGGCTTTGACACCTTCATGGCCCATCTTCACCCAGCTGGTTTGGATGTTGGCTATCTGGCCGTGCAGGGCCAGACGCGCTACGGAATGCATCAAAATCGCTTCACGGAAGGTGGGCCCCTTACGGGCCTTACCTTTCAGGTACATGGGAGCTTCCATGTGTACGAAGGGTAGAGGAACAAATTCAGTAAAGCCGCCGGTGCGGGCTTGTAGCTCCCGCACTCGCATGATGTGTCTGGCCCAGTGTTCGAGCTTTTCCACGTGGCCATACATGATCGTGGCCGTGGTCTTAAAGCCGACGCTATGGGCTGCTTCCATGACATCCAGCCACTGCTGGGTATTGATCTTATCCGCGCAGATGATGTCTCGAACCTCATCGTCCAGAATTTCTGCCGCGGTGCCGGGCAAGGTGTTTAACCCAACATCTTTTAGTTGTTGCAGGTAATCACTCACCTCCAGCCCTAGGGTTGCCGCGCCTTGCCATACTTCAAGGGGCGAGAATGCATGTACATGCATATTGGGCTCGGCTGCCTTTACGGTTTTGACGATGTTGATATAGGTCTCGCCGGTGTATTCCGGGTGTATGCCACCCTGCATGCACACCTCGGTGGCACCGCGCTCCCAAGCTTCTTGGGTGCGGCGGGTGATCTCATCGTCTGACAAATCGTAGGGCCGGCCGCGCAAATTTTCAGACAGCTTGCCCTTAGAAAAGGCGCAGAATTGGCATTTGAAGTAGCAAATGTTGGTGTAGTTGATGTTGCGGTTGACCACAAAGCTGACGCTGTTGCCGTTAGTGGCCGACCGTAGGGCGTCGGCCCGCTGCACTACCGCGGTAAAGTCGTCGCCCCGACTTTGGAATAGCCGGATGATTTCGGCTTCTTCCAGCGCCTCGCCGGCACTGGCTTTGTCCATGATGGCGCTGATCTCTGGGCTGATTTGGCGCGGGGTATTAACGATAGCGTTCATCACATCCGACGGTGGCAATACGTCAACGTCTCCGGGGCACCAGTCGTCGATGCGCGGGAAGCCTTCGGCGTCCACCATTTCCAGCACCCGAATGTGCAGGTCCGGGTGAACCCAACGCTCGATGTCCGCCGCGTAATCGGGATAGACCGTAAGCCGTTCGGTAAGGAATTTGCCAGCCGAGGCGGTTTCACGTGACAGATCATCAAGGTGCGGCCAGGGCGCTTCTGGATTCACAAAATCTGGGGTTACCGGCGATACGCCGCCCCAGTCGTTGATGCCAGCGTGCACAATTTGTGGCAGCACGCCGGGGCTGAGGTTCGGCGGTGCCTGGACGCTCATGGTGGGACCGAAGATCAGCCGAGCCATGGCGATGGTCCACAGCAGTTCGTTCAGATCCGGCTCCGGCGCATTGACCATTTTGGTTTCGGGCTTAGCGCGAAAGTTTTGCACGATGATTTCTTGAACGTGGCCGTACTGCTCGTGAATGGCACGAATTGCCAGCAAGCTTTCGATTCGCTCCAATCGGGTCTCGCCAATGCCAATGAGAATACCCGTGGTGAAGGGTATGGCTGCGATACCGGCATTGGCCAAGGTTTGCAGGCGCACTGACGGAATTTTGTCCGGCGAGCCATAGTGGGGCATGCCTTTCTCGCACAGTCGTTCGGATGCGGACTCCAGCATGATGCCCATAGAAGGCGATACAGTTTTCAGCCGGGCCAGTTCTTCGGGCTCCAAGTTGCCCGGGTTCAGATGGGGCAGCAGTCCGGTCTCTTCAAAAACCGCCTTGGCCGCAGCAAACAAGTAGTCGGTGGTGGATTCATAACCCATTTCCGCCAGCGCCTCTCGGGCGGCCTTATAGCGCAGCTCGGGTTTTTCACCCAGGGTGAATAAGGCTTCCTTACATCCCATGGCTGCGCCGTTGCGAGCTACCTCCAGCACTTCTTCAATGCTCATGTAGGGCGCCATGACTTTGCGCGGTACTTGGGCAAAGGTGCAGTAGTGGCATACATCTCGGCACAGATGAGTCAGGGGTATAAAAACCTTGCGGGAGTAGGTCACCGTGTTGCGAAAGCCTTGATCTCGCAGCACCGATGCAACGTCGGCCAAGGCTCGGGTGTTGTCAAAGTCGGCTAAGACCAGTGCGTCAGCATCGCTTAATCGGCTGCCGTCCGTGAGGGATTGGAGGACTGAGTTCATGCTTGATCTCCTGGCAGTCGTTGCTGAGCAGACAGGCGACTGCCAATACCCGAGCGATTTAAATAGATGGCCGTTTGGCAACGAGGCTGTTGGTCCAGCAAGGTCTCAAGGTCGGCAGGGGTGTCGATGTCTAAGGCGAAGCAACTGCCGGGCACGATTCTAGGCGTTAGGCCATTGGCAAAGGCGGCATCGGCATGGGGTTTGAAACTCTTGCCATCGAAAATGAATTCAATGGCGTTGGGTGGGCTGCATATCATGCCGTTGGTGCCGATATTCTCCGCATCGGGAAGTAGGGTGACACTGCTGTTGGCAGCGATCAGGGCGTCTACTTCTTCCGTGGTGATGCCGGGTACGTCCGCGGGCACAATAAAAACGCCCCGCGCGTTGAAGTGTTCGAGCAAGTAATCTGTCGCTTGGGTTAGCGCATTCGCCAGATTTGAGTCGGGACTTTCCGCGAAGCGTTCGGTGGAAAAAGCTGAAGCCAAGACGTCGGCCTCTGCAGCGCGAGAGACAATGAGGATACCCGTGAGGTTTTTGGCCTTGGACAAACAGGTCAGCACATCTCGTGCCATGGCCAGCATCAGGGATCGACGTTCTTCCTCTGTTAAGACGTTGGCTAGTCGTTGTTTCGCGCGCTCAAACGTCTTTATGGGAACAATCGCCCACATCGGCTTCTCCTGCTTGTTTATCGGACGCCCTTGACCCCTATTCGCACTCCTTGGAATTGTGCGACTGAGTTGTCGAGACCGCTTAAGTGTCTGTTGGTGCTTTCGGCTGGTGAGCCAAAAGTGCAACCATTGGTAACGCTAACACGCCCTTAGCGACGGGGATAGGGAAGATTTTTCCCCCCTAGAAGCCGAAAAGCCCGTCAGGTGCGGCCCTAAACTGGGTTCTCGAACGGTTTGACCGGCGACCCTAGGTCTCAGGGTTGGCCGTATCTTCGGTATCACCGGAGGGAGCAAATCGCTGGTGCAGGAACGCCAAACCCAGAAGGGACAGCCCCAGACCGAGGAATGAAGCGACGCGCATCAAGCCAACGAGATCGGCCATGTCGACGATAAAGATCTTGGCGATGACCAAGGCCAGCATTGCTAGTCCAATGGGGTACCAGTGCACCATGGAACGCCTCATTCCTGTGATGAGCAGCATGATCGCGCATATCAGCCACGTTGCTGAATAAGTCAAAAGCTCACCGTTGCTGAAACCGCCAAAGTGGTAGATGTCGAAACTTCCGGTCCACAAATGGCGAATCTCGATGTTGATAAAAACAAAGGCGCCAGCGCCAGCGACCAGTCGAGTCCAGCGCCGATAGCTTGGGGCGCCGAATTGATATACACCCCAAGCCACGGCAACAGGCACGGCGTAATAGAGTAGATCTTGATTAAAAATGGGTCTGGGGCTGACGTCCCCGTGAATCCAATGCAAGCCGAATAAGCTGGTGAGCAAAATAATCAGATAGTTGAAGCCAGCTAGTAACAGTGCGGCGTTGGAAAACCAG